>NZ_OV100765.1:0-1688 GCF_920984865.1 Candidatus Nanopusillus massiliensis
GATATTTTATAAAATTCTCAATAAAATAGAATATTATGATAACAAATTCAATAATAGATTATTTTGTAGTCGGATTATGAAAGAATATCCAATAAAAATAAAAATCTTATTGTTGATGGAAGATATTTTGAGGAAGATTATATTCCATATGAAATTAAATTTAGAGATAAAGAAAAAGAAATTATATTATCAAATATAAATTTATTTTTAAATAGAAATACTGGAAGTAACTTATTTTTATATGGAACTACAGGTACTGGAAAAATATTAATAGCTAGATAGTTAAATAAGGGTATATCCTTTAATNCAGCAAAAAATAAACTGAAAGTAAAGGTTGCTTATATAAATTGTAAACAGGTATTATCAGATGATGTAGATTATTATATATTTAAGAGAAAATAGTGAAGAATTAGCAAATATAAATATAAAAAGTGGAGTTAGAAAGAATGATATGTATGAAAATATATATAAATTTATAATTAATAATGATTATAAATTAAGAAGAATATTAGATGAGGTAGAGAATATATTTAGAAAGTCAGAAAACACAGAAATATTATATCTATTATTAAGAAACTATGATATAAACTTTTTAAATAGGATAAGACTAATATTAATTTCTAATTCTCCATCTTTTATATCTCAATTAGATCAAAGAATAAAATCTTCTTTTTCTTCAATAATCCAGTAAGGTTTTCTCCATATAATTATTATGAATTGAGGGAAATTCTAAAAGATAGAGCAAGAAAGCACTAAAACCAGGTTCTATATCTGAAGAAGATATAAATTATATATCTGCAAAGGTTTCTAAAGAATTTTCTGGAGATGCCAGGATTGCAATAAATGTATTAAGATTAGCAGNAACATTGCATATAATAAAAATAAAGAAAAAATGATAAGGGAGAAGAAGAGATGCAGATTTCTAGTGTTGATTTAAATATATTTGAGTCTATGGTAAGTACTTTAAATAAAACACAAAAACTAATATTATTGGCTTAAGTAAAAGAACAAATAAAAAATGAAGATTTTGTAACATCTAATAATTTATATGAGGAATATGTAAATTTATCTAATAATTTTGGAATATCCATATCAGTTAAAACAGAAGTATAAAAAAATTTAAAGAAAATAGAAAGAATATTTGGTGAATTGCATTGAAATAAAAATAATATCTAATGGAAAAAATGGTGTNAACAAACTAATAAAGATAATATCTGATGCTGATAATCTTAAAAAAATATATGAAAAAATAAAAAAAGATATATGAATAAGGATGATTTAATAAAATTATTATGGAAAAATAATATATTTATTGAAAAAAAGGCTTATGATCTTTTAAGCTCTTTAAAAGAGGAGGATTTTGATATTATATTTAAAGAAGCAATTAAAAGTAATATAAATAGGATAGATGAAGATTTTATTAATAGAATAATTGGAAAAAATTCTAATACTTTTAAAAAAATGTTGAAAAGAAGGAAAATAATATAAATAAAAAACAAAATAAGGTAAATATTAAAGATTTTTTTAATATAAAGGAAAACAAACAAAATGTAGAAAAAGAAAGTAATAATGTAATTCTTATAGAAAGTACAAAGAAACATATTGGAGAAGAAATTGAATTATCAGTAAAGAAATGAAGGAAACAAAAGAAATAAATATTCTAAAAAAGTTTGAAATACAAAAGAATA
>NZ_OV100765.1:1696-2026 GCF_920984865.1 Candidatus Nanopusillus massiliensis
ATAATGCCAGGGATATCATATTATAAGCAAAGATTAGATAAGATAAAGAAAATATTGAGGGACCATTCTGAAATGAGAGGAATGAGATGCATTAAATAAGATACCTGAAAATGTGGAAGTTGCAATTGTTGGTTTNATAAAAGATAAAAAAATAACCGAAAAAGGGATAATTTNTGTTATAGAAGATGGAAATAATATTATAAAAGCTTTTGTAAATAAAGATAATGAAAATATAGATTTTAAAGTAGTTAAAGATATACCATTAGATTCTGTTATTGGTTTAGTTGGTACATATAAAAATAGAATGTTTTTTGTAAATAATGTAATATT
>NZ_OV100765.1:2032-2353 GCF_920984865.1 Candidatus Nanopusillus massiliensis
TGTACTTTTACGAAAACCAAAAACTTTTGGAGAAGATGATGTATATATATTATTTACAGGTNNNTGGCAGATTGGAAATAAATATACATTTTATCATCTATTAGACAGGTTTTTAAAGTTTTTAAATGGAAAAACAGAAAATGAAAAAATAAATGAAATTGCAAGAAAAATTGGCTATATTATAATTATAGGTGATGTTGCTGANNNTGTAGGTGTTTATCCAGAACAAAAAGAAGAACTAATTTTAAAAACATATGAGGATTAATATAAGACTTTTGAAGATTATATTTTAAAAATACCTGAAAGTATAAAGACAATTAT
>NZ_OV100765.1:2360-2793 GCF_920984865.1 Candidatus Nanopusillus massiliensis
GGAAACCACGATATTCCAAGATTGGCGGAACCTCAACCAGAATTACCAAGGTCATTATTAAAAGAATCATATTCAATGAAAAATATATATTATTTATCAAATCCATCATATGTAAAAATACATAATTCAATTGTAGGATTATTATATCATGGATATGTTCTAGATTGGTTAGTATCGAATATTTCTTTTTTAAGGGAAAGGGGAGGATATGAAAAACCTGGAGAATTAATGAAGTTTATGTTAATGTTAAGGTTAATATTCACTTCTCATGGATCGAATCCATATGTTCCATATATAAATGAAGATGCTTCTGTAATAGAAATTGTACCAGATTTCTTTCATACANGTCATATACATAGAGCATCTTATGATGAATATAGGGGAATAGATTTAATTAATTCATCTACTTTTCAAGATGTAACCCCATTTCAGA
>NZ_OV100765.1:2804-2902 GCF_920984865.1 Candidatus Nanopusillus massiliensis
TCATAAACCAGAACCAGGTATTTTGTTTTTAAGAAATATAAAGAATGGAGAAGTTTTTGGCATCAATTTATTTAATTTTGAAATAAGGAAGGTAAAAG
>NZ_OV100765.1:2908-3897 GCF_920984865.1 Candidatus Nanopusillus massiliensis
TTATATAAGATATTTANATAATATAATAGGAATGAAAATAAATAAGGAAAGTGAAACTGAAATGGAAATAATATTTGAAAATGATAAGGCAACAATATCTAGGCTTTTAAAGGAAGAATTAGATAAAGATCCAAATGTAATAATTGCAGCTTGGAAGGAAAATCACCCATTAGTAAAGGATATTTATTTATATATAAAAACTGATGGAAAGAAAAAAAGAGAGAAGAATCAAATAGATGCAATAAAGAGGGCCTTACATAGGTTAAATGATTTTGAGGAAGAATATAATAAAATAATTGATGAAATTAAATAAAATAACATTAGATACATCTGTAGTAATTGATGAATATATATCAAAATCATTATTAAATAATAGTATTTCTTTTAACGAAGTAATAATACCTGTACCTGTAATTGATGAATTACAAGCGCGAGCAAATAAAGGTCTTGAAAAGGGACTTGTTCGTATAAAGGAATTGCAAAAAATTAAGCAATTATCTGAAAAGTATAATTATAAAGTAACAGTATTGGGCGAAAAACCGACATTAGAACAAATAAGACTGGCAAAGCATGGATATATAGATTATTTAATTATTAAAATTGCAAGAGATACAGGATCTACAATATTAACATCAGATAGAATATCATCATGAGACTGCAAAAGTATATAATGTTGATTGTTTATTTATTGAAAAGGAAGGTGTTTCAACAGAAAATCCCCCATTTTTAGATTTATTTACTGATGATATAATTTCTGTTCACATTATTGAAAATACAAAGGTAAAAAGAAAAAGGGGAAAACCTGGTGAGTGGTATTTAGAAGAAATAGATAAAAGATATGGAAATAAGGATATAGAAGATCTAATTNATGAAATAATATATATTGCTAGAAATAGGAGGGATTCTTTTATAGAACAAGAAAGAAAGAATAGTTTAATTATTCAATTGGGAATTTTTAAAATTGTAGATGTAAAACCACCATTATCAGA
>NZ_OV100765.1:3906-4681 GCF_920984865.1 Candidatus Nanopusillus massiliensis
AATAACAATTGTAAAGCCATCAAAAATATTAAGAATAGAAGATTATAATTTAAATGAAAAAATAATTGAAAGACTAAAAGAAAAATCTGAAGGAATTATAATTGTTGGAAAACCAGGCTCTGGAAAGACAACTTTTGCTCAGGCTCTTGCAGAATATTATTTAAGTATGAAAAAGATTGTTAAAACCATAGAATCTCCAAGAGATTTGATATTGTCTCCAGATATTGTTCAATATTCAAAAAATTATTCTACTGATGAAGAAATACAAAACATATTATTATTATCAAGACCTGATTACGTAATATTTGATGAAATGAGAGATACTAGAGACTTTAAATTATATATAGATTTAAGATTGGCAGGAATTGGAATGATAGGTGTTGCTCATGCTGAAAGACCAATAAGGTATTTTTAAGACTTATTATCAAGGACAGAAGTTGGTTTAATTCCTCAAATAATTGATACAATAATATATATAAATAGAGGACAGGTTGAGAAAGAATATTATCTAAATTTAACTGTTAAAATTCCACATGGTTTAAAAGAAGAAGATTTATCAAGACCAGTTGTTGAGGTAAGAGATTTTCTAACAAATGAATTAGAATATGAAATATATACATTTGGAGAGGAAATAATGATTGTTCTAATTAAAAAATATAGATTAAAATCTGGAATTCAAAGATTTTTAGAAGATTTATTAAATATGGATTATAGAAGAAGATAAAATAATATTTATTTGGAAGCTTTAGATGATNNNATAATATTTTATATTCCA
>NZ_OV100765.1:4694-5931 GCF_920984865.1 Candidatus Nanopusillus massiliensis
AGGAAATTTATTAGAAATGAGAAAAGATATTTGATGAGTATAAGAGACAAATATAATTCAACAATTGAAATAAAAAATGCTGAAAATCTTAATGAGAGCATAAATTTTGATTATGAAATATCGAAGGATTATCTTACAATATTGTTTAGTAATTGATTTAAGAAAAAGGAAGCAAAATGGTCCAGAAACGAAAATTCAATACGAAAATTTAAGATAAATAAAAAGGGAAAAATTATTTTAAATCCTAATTCTGAAATAGGGCAGAAAATATTAGAAGCCATAAATAATAAAAGTAAGATAGAAGTGACATGAATATGAAAAGAATTGCTGTAATTGATANGGATAGGTGTAAAGCTCCTGAAAAATGTGATTATTTATGTATGAAAGTATGTCCTGTTCAAAAGAATAATTTAAAAATATTTAAAATTTACTAAGATAAAAAACCATCTATTGATGAATCTTTATGTATTGGATGTGGAATATGTGTAAAGAAATGTCCATTTAATGCAATAATAATTATAAACTCAACAAGGGAACCTGAAGCAAAACCTGTATTTACAATATGGTCCAAATACATTTAAATTACATAAATTACCAATAATTAAGGAAGGAAAAGTTGATGGGATAATTGGAAGGAATGGAATGGGTAAAAGTACAGCNNNAAATATAATAGCTGGTTTATTAAAACCAAATTTTGGTGATTTTAATAAAAAATATGATGATAAAGAAATTATAAGAGAATTTAGGGGTTCTGAACTTCAATTATATTTTGAAAAAAAATAAAATAATAAAATAATAATCTCATATAAACCACAGAATATTACACAAATAAAAAATATGCTAAAAGCTAAAACGGTTAGGGAATTTTTATCAAAAGTTATAAATAATTTAGATGAAGTAATAAAAAAATTTGAAATAGAAAATATATTAGATAGAAAAATTGGAGAATTAGCAGGAGGAGAATTTCAGAAAGTATTATATATATATTCTGTATAGAAGGAACATGATTTATTATTAATTGATGAGGTTACAAATTACTTAGATATATATGAAAGATTGAGAATATTAAATAATTTAAATGAAATAAAGGAAAAAGATACAATATTGATAATAGATCATGATTTATTATTTTTAGATTCAATTTCTGATATAATAAATTTTGTTTATGGAGTACAAAAGGCATATGGTGCTTTTTCATATCCTGTTGGATCAAAGGAAGGTATAAATCAATATTTAA
>NZ_OV100765.1:5936-6533 GCF_920984865.1 Candidatus Nanopusillus massiliensis
TTTATAAAGAGAGAAAATTTAAAAATAAGGTGATAAACCGATAAGATTGGATGTAAAAAGTTAGACTGATGTAAAACTTGGAAAAAAGATTGTTGAATGGGGAAATATTATAGTAAATTTAGATAATTTTAGGCTTGAAGCAAATCCTGGATATATAAGGGAAAATGAAATAATAGGANTAATTGGAAGAAATGGGATTGGAAAAAGTACTCTTGAAAAAACTTTAGCTGGAGAAATAAAATATGAAGGAAATATATCAAAAAATTTAACAATATCATATAAACCTCAATTTTATGATTTATTGAATTATAATATAACTGTAAATCAATTTTTGAAGAGTTTTAATGAAAAATATAAAGAAGAATATAAAGAATATTTTGATCAATTTTAAATATTTCTGATCTATTAGATAGAGAAGTTAATACATTATCTGGAGGAAAATTACAGACAGTATATACTTTTGGTACATTGATAAAAGATGCAGATGTATATTTAATAGATGAACCATTTGCAAATTTAGATATAGAACAAAGATTGGTTTTATCAAAATTTATAAGGGATATAATAAAAATTAGAGGGAAAGCTTGTTTAATTCTA
>NZ_OV100765.1:6541-8716 GCF_920984865.1 Candidatus Nanopusillus massiliensis
TTTAATATTCTTGAANNNGGTTTCTGATAGAATTTTGGTATTTGCAGGAGAACCTGGTAAATATGGAAAAGCTCTTGGTATATATGAAAATAAGGANNNNTTAAATATATTTCTAAAACAATTAGATATAACAATGAGAACTGATGAGGAAACAAAAAGACCAAGAATTAATAAACAAAATAGTAGATTAGACCTTATACAAAAACAAAAAGGAATATATTACGAATAACCTATTCTGACTTAACAAATACGTATACCGTTCCTCCGCAATATGGACAGGTTCCCTTTATTGCTGTTCTTCCGTTTTTCAATGTAATCTTTTGTGGTTTTTGTACTGGTACTTTTTTCTTACATCTGACGCAATATGCCATATGATAGTTCTGCCATTAATAATATTTACTGAAAAAATTTATATATTTATTGGGTAAATATATCAATTTTAAAAAAAGAAATTTTATAAAAAATAAAAGGAAAAATTATTTATTTGTTCTCTAAATATTTATCATCTATATTAATAATTAAATGTTTATTGTCCTTTTTAATATCTATATTAATATTAATTTCTCTAAATTTTTCTATTATATTATTTATGTCATAGTNNTTAAATATCCATGAATATATATTTAAAAATTCACCAATTTTCTCTAATTTATTAATTTCTTTATTTAATATCTTCTAAATACTTTTTTTGCTCTTCTATTATTTTTTTTATCTTTTCTTTTTCTTCATTTAATTTCTTTATTCTTTTATTTTCTCTGCTATTTAAATAAAGATTTATGAAATATTTGTTAATATNNNNAATAATATTCCCATTTTCATCTATTATAACTTTTAAGTTTATTATATCATTATAAATGCTATATATTTTTTCTATTTCTTCTTTATTTAATTCTTTTGGGCTTTTATTTTTATCAATATTTAATTTTTTTAATATATATTCAGCATATTTTCCTCCTAATGATAAATCTATTGCTAAAAATCTTACAACATCTTTTTTATTTGTATTATTTATTTTTTCAAAAAATTCATTTATATTATTTATAATGTTTACGGAACCTGGTGGTTTTGTATATTTTTCATTTCTAAATATTTTTCTTACTCCAAAGTTTTTATATTGATTTGCATATAGAATTGTATCATTATAATCCGTTATAATTAATAATCCATTTGGAAATAATTCTACATATATCTTTTTTTCATTATTTTTTATTATAATAATTTTATCATTGTTATCAATTTCAATATTTTTTCCTGTCTCATTAAAATCCTTCCTTAATTTTAATATAAAATTATTTGTTTCTTCTCTTTCTTTAACATTATATAAAAAAATAATTTTTCCTGGAATTATATATAAAAATTTATTTTCCAAACCTGGTTTATATAATTCAAAAACAACTCCATCTTCAATATTATATATATTTTTTACTATAGGGTGATTTATTTTTTCAGAAATCTCATTATACCATTTTTAAATCAAAATAATTTATAATTATATTAAATTTTCTTACCTATTAATATATTTTATTGATATAATCTTTTATGTGATATTATTAATAATGTCTTTATATTATGATATTCAACTAATTCTCTTATTTTTTTAATTTCTTCTTCAATATCTTTTCTTTCTAAAAAGTCTGCATATGTTATTGATATTAAATATCCATTATTTTTCAATGTTCTATATATATTTTTTACAAATTTATTTTTATCTATAATGAATTTTAATGTTTCATATATAATTATTAAATCAATGTTATTATAAAATATTTTTGGAATTTCATCTTTTTTTGCAATGTATACAAAAAAATTATTCAGGTTTTTTGTCTTTTTCTGTAATTTTCTTACAATTTTTTGTGATATATCTAAGGCATAAACTTTTACATTATATCTTTTTGCTATATTTATAGATATATCACCAAGATATGGGCCAAAATCCAATATTTGATATCCATCTTTTATATAATATTCAACTATCTTTATATCTTCTTTATATCTTATTTTTCTAATTATAGATGAAAGGAAATATAATTTGGAAAAATAGAACTTTATGAATTTTGTATTTTTCTTCCATGTTATTTTTAATGTTACTGTTAATATAGAAATAGATATTAAAAAAGTTATTATAATTGCATATATATTATTTAGGAAAACANATAATAATAGATAAGATAAAGT
>NZ_OV100765.1:8723-9839 GCF_920984865.1 Candidatus Nanopusillus massiliensis
GAATAAACAGCAATAAATATTTTTATTAATCTCCATTTATGTAAATTTTCTCCTTCTACCTTGATTTTTATATAAGATACTATATATAGTATGTATATAATAATTGTAAAGGATATAAAAAATGATAATAAATAATTAAAATTATTCAAAAATAAAAATATTAAAATAATAAATGTAGATAAAAATATATTAAAGATTGGAGAATCTCTATTGTTCTTCATTCTAAAGAAATATGGTAATAATTTCTTTTCTGATATATTTTCTAATATTTTATTTGCAGTATAAAACCATATATATGTAGAATATATACTAAATGGCAAAAATAGTAGAAGAACTATACTACCAATATTTTTTATTTTGATATTTAGTAAACTTATATATAATAATATAGAAATTATTGAGAGAAATATCTTCCCATAAAAAGTAGCATTTCCAGTTTTTCTATTATTCGAATAATTATAAAAATAGATAAGTATATCTAAACCAGAAAATATTGATGTATTATATGATTTGAAAATAAAAAAGGATTTAGTTGAATTGTATTGAATATTTATATTTATTGGAAATATAAAAAGAAAAATTAAAATAATAGAATATATAATGGAAATATATGAAATAATCTCCTGTAATTTACTTTCAATATCTATGTTAAATAGATTAAATATAATGAATGAAAAAATCATTATATATGATATTGTAAATAAAAAGGGATTTATCTTTGATAAGAAATTGTTTATCAATAGTAATTCTGAAGAAATAAAGGATATTATTGACAAGTAATAAAAGAATCCAAAAGTTGGTAATAAATACTTTGAAAGTTTGGATATATAGTGAAATATTCATAAANGATTTGGATCTCTTGTTATAGAATCTCTAAATAAATATGACAATAAAATAAATGTTAAAATGATCGGAGTTGAAGATATTAAAAAATATTGGATACTTATATATTGATTATTCATTAATAATATAAGAAAAGGTAATTCAGGAACTATAACAGAGGATAAGAATAATACTATATAGTAAGAGAGCTTTTTCATTTATATAATGACTACATTGATAAATATAGGAATAAACAGGTTGGAAATATAAAAATTTATAATAAATATTCAGTAT
>NZ_OV100765.1:9844-10059 GCF_920984865.1 Candidatus Nanopusillus massiliensis
ATAAGTGGTAAAAATAATATATACCAATGACTATAGGTATATCCTATAGTTTAGTTCAGGTTGCTAGAGAATCAAATCTGAAGAATGATATAATATATAAAAAATATAGATTTTTAGATAATAGAGAAAATAATATAGATTTAGATAATAAATTAGATTTAGATAAATTAAAACAATTATCAACATTACAATATAATATAAAAAATGTTAGATTA
>NZ_OV100765.1:10066-10689 GCF_920984865.1 Candidatus Nanopusillus massiliensis
TACCATCATATGTAGAAAATTCAGACTGGAAAAATAGATAAAAATAAATTAAAAAACATTCTATATTTATTAGAACAAGATAGAAATCAAGGAATTGATGTATTATTAGTATTTATGCATTTTACACATCCAAAAAATTGGCCAAATATTTTTGATAAGGATTTACCAAAGTATTTTATAAATCATATAGAAAATGTAAAAGAAGTATTTAGCTATGTGAAACATATATCCCCTATAAATGAGCCAATAAATGCATATTGGATAAGTATTCAAATAAATCCAAGAGGGATTTTTTTCGTAAAAATATTTTTAAAAAACGTAGAAGAAATACAAGAATATATTTATGATGAATTCAGAGAAAAAATAATACATTTTAATGTTTTTTCTCTTTATTCAAAAAATATAGGAAAAACAATCAATAAATTCCTGAAATCTTTTGAAGATCAGGTTAGAAAATTGAGAAATCTTTATGAGATATTAGATAGAAATTATTATGGAACTTATGGATTTAATTCATATGAAAAAAATTATCTTGGAAGTAAATTATTGAGGATAATATATTCGTATAATCCAAAGGATATTCAAAATTTAATATTTCATTATAAAAAATTATCAGGAGTTAG
>NZ_OV100765.1:10703-19149 GCF_920984865.1 Candidatus Nanopusillus massiliensis
ACAGAAACAGGTCTATATTCTAAAAGTTATGGGGAAGAAAAAACTAGATATGGATATATTGAAGAGTTAATAAAAAATATAAAAGAAATATCTCCTGATATTCGAGTATTTATTTGGACATTTGGAGATATTGTAAATGAATGGAAGAAAAAAGTAGGAAGATTTGGTATTTGTTATGATGAAAATAATATTGAAAAAAAGATATGCGAAAATTATATAGAATTATTTAAGAAATATAGTTAATGTTAATAATAGCAGAAAAACCTTCTGTAGCTAGAAAGATTTCATCATTCTTATCAAATAATAAATATAGAACAGTAAGATTTTCAAAATATATATATTATTATTATTTTAATCAAGAAAAAAGAAATATATATGTTGTTCCTTCAATAGGTCATTTATTTACATTATCTGATTTAGATAGAAAATATGATTATCCTACATTCAATTCTAGATGGGTTCCATCATATTTTGAGGATAGAATTATTGCAAAAAAATATTATATTGAGATGTTTAGTAAATTTAGAAATGAGAATGAGATAATAATTGCAACAGATTACGATATAGAGGGAGAATTAATAGGTTATAATANNTTAAATATGTATTAAATAAAGAAAATGCAAATAGAATGATATTTTCTGCAATACATATAAAGATATAGTAAGGGCTTTTAATAATAGGAAAGAAAGTTTAAATTTTGGTTATATATATGCTGGAGAAACTAGACATATAATAGATTGGTTATATGGTATAAATTTATCTAGAGCATTAACAAAGCTCTATTTTATTATACAAGGAAATTTGTTTTAAAGCGTATTGGAAGGGTTCAGGGTCCAACATTAATGTATTAGTATTTAATAGAGAAAATGAAATTGAAAACTTTAAACCTGAAGAATATTATAAAGTTGAAGCTTTGATTATAAAGGATGATAAAAAATTGAAATTTTCATATATAAAAGATAAAATAAAGGATAAAGATGAAGCAAATAAAATAAAAAATAGTGTTGAGAAATATTTAATTGTAATTAATGTAGATAAAAAAGAGGAAAAAGTAAATCCTCCACATCCATATAATTTAACAGATATACAGATGGATGCATATAAATATTATAAAATTAGTCCAAAGAGGACTTTAGATATTTTGCAATCTTTATATGAAAAGGGTTATGTATCATATCCAAGAACATCTTCTCAAAGATTACCTGAAACAATTAATTTTAGGGAAATATTGTCAAATTTATCATCAATAAATTCTTATAAGAAATATATAGCTCCTTTATTGGCAAAACAAATTTTAAAACCAAATAATGACCTAGGGATGATGTACATCCTGCAATATTCCTACAGGAAATAAACACAGAATATTTAGAATATAAGGAAAAATTAATTTATGATTTAGTAGTTAAAAGATTTATTGCAACCTTTTATGATCCTGCAATATTGTATAAAATAAATGTTATTACAAAAGAAAATTTTGTTTACAATTATTATGATATAAAATATAAAGAATTGTTAGATATTTATTGGGAAATATATATGAGCAACTTTATTTCTTTAAAATTTAATATAGGAGAAAAATTGTTAGTAGATAAAGTTAATATATTAAAGAGAAAAACAAAACCNNNNGCAACATATAATAAAGCTTCTTTGGTTAAAAAAATGGAAGAATTAGAATTTAAACAAAAAGTACAAGGGCAGATATGGTTGAAATATTATTTAAGAGGAAATATGTTGAGGGAAGATCAATAAAAATAACTGAATTAGGTAAAAAAATTATTGAAATATTTGAGAAATATTATCCAGATATTTTGGACATAAACTTTACAAGAAAAATGGAAGAAAATTTGGAAAAACTAGAAAATAAACCTGATATAAGCTTAAAGGAAAAAATAATTGAAGAAAATGTGGAAATAATAAAAGATTTATCTAAAGTTATGAAGGAAAATGAGAAAAAAATTGGTGAAGAATTGTATAACTTTATTAAAGATTATTTAAATAAAAGAAAATTAAAAAGTAATTGATAAAATTTATAAATAACAACAAAACCAAAAATTAAATGCCACCAAAAGAAAGAAATATACTTCTTATTTATATATTATATTTTATGACATATGAAATATATATTTTATATTGACCGTATGAGACAAAAAAAGAATTGGAAGAATTAGGAGCAGATATACCATCATTTATACTATATTTCATACCAATAGTAAATATATATTGGTTATATAGATATACAAAAGGATGGGNNNATGTTACTAAGAAAAATGAAGGCAATGCAATAGTATACTTTATATTATTTCTGTTCCTTGGTATAGTTATGCCATATTTAGTTCAAAAGAGTTTAAATCAAATAGAAAGGAATTATAAGAGGCAACAAATGATGAGACAGCGTATGTCACCACAGTATTATCCAGGATATCCATATCATCAGAGACAACAATCCCCAGGATATTCAAATTATCCAGCAGGTCAGTTTAGAATGTAGTTTTTAATTTATCAATTATTTAATTTTCAATATTTAAAAGAGGAATAAAAAAGAGAATTTTAAGTTTTATATACCTACTTTGAAATTCATAAGTTTTAGATAATGAGATAATGTTTATAAAGTATAGATTGTAGGTAAATTATACTCCTTTGGATGAACTATAAATTACAAAAAAATTGCGATTCATATAAAAAATTTATGGACAAGGATCTAATATTCTTCAATAAAACGTTTATGATTGATTATAAAATATCGGAATTTTTTTACAATAAATTAAGAGATAAATTAAATCTTGTTTATGTAATTGATACAATTTCATATTTAATAAAACTATCTTTTGTTTTATATATAATATTTTTAATTAATTTTAGTTATATTTTTCTTTTCATTATATCTACAGCAATAACTTATTTGTTAAAATTAATAGTTAATAGAAAAAGACCATATTATTACTTTGATAAAAGATTTGCTATACTAGTCTATGAATATCATTCTTTTCCAAGTGAGCATACTGTTATTGCAACATTATCCTTTATAATAACAGGAAACATTTTAGTGTTTATAGCTCCAATATTAAGAATTATTACTTTAAAACACTGGTTATCTTATTCAATATTTGATATAATTCTTTCTTTCGGTTTTTACATATTTTTTAGTTCTTTCATTAATTTTTCTGAATTATATAATTTATTGATTAGTTATATTAAAATAATTAAATATTTAGATTTTTAATTTAAATATTGTTTTTTATAAAAATTTTTTATAAAAAATATTATAATGTCAGGAGATATACAGAAAATGTTTCAAAGTGAATATAATAGAAATCTTGATGAAATTATAAAATTTTCAGATATTTTATCAAAAACATTAATAAATTACCTCCTTGATGGGGAAATAAAAAATACTATTATAGAAGATCAATCTTATGATTCAACAACTATTAAATATATCGGAACTGCATATTCAAGAGAACCTTCTTTGGGAAAAAATATAGAAATTATAAGAAAATTAGAGGGTATATTGACTATAGAAGGTGAAAAGCTAGTTTTAGAATTAAAAAAAGGAGAAATTAGAAATAAAAAAACATATATTAAAAGATATGAAAGAGAAGCAGATGACCTATATAGTTTAAAAAAATTGAGAGAAAAAGATGAAAGATTGGCTTTTTCTATTGAGTTTTTAAAAAATCAATCATATCTAGAAGGTATTGATATACGCGAAGCAGAGATAAAATATAATATACTAACTGGTGAATATAAAATTAGAGTATGTGGAAAGATGATTGAGCCACGTTCATCAGTTGATTTATTAATAAAAGAAAAATGCTTATATTTTGAAAATAAAAAACAGTTAACTGATCAATATAATATATAGTAAAATTATCAAAAAATATTATCTTTCTATTATATTTAATATTTTATTCAATATTCTTCAGGTTTTTCTTCTCCATTGATATAAATTATATTATCTTCTGGAAATAAATCCTTTAATTTTAGGAAATTTTCTCTTACTTTTTTTAAGAATTCAATATTTTCATAACTTGAAATACTTTTACCCCTTGAATTTATTCTCTCCATTGCAATTTTTGGATCAATATCTAATACAAAAGTAATATGCTGTTTAATTATATATTTTGATATACATTTTAACCATTCAATATCTATTCCTTCATATAAAATTTGATAAGAAAATGAAGAATAAATACTTCTATCAGAAATAATAATATAATCATCATTTAAATATTTCTTTAAATCAATGTTTTTTATACTTCTATCTGCAGTAAATAATAAAGCTAGTAAATATCCATAATCCAAATTTTTTTCATGTTCTTTTAAAATTATTTCCTTTATTTTTTTAGATAAATCTTTATCATATGGCTCTTTCATCAATATTAGCTTATTATACTTTTTAGATAATTCATTATATAACAAATTTGCAATTGTTGTTTTCCCTGATCCATCAATTCCTTCAATTGCAATATATTTATATTTCATTTATTTTTCTTTTAAAAAAATTTTATAATCTAATTATATCACCATTCTTTGGTGCATATGGATATATTCCAAACTTTCTATATATTTTAGATGCTAATTCATATGGTTTTGGAATTTCACCATGTACTACTATAGCTTGTTTTGGTTTTGGTCTTAAATATTCAATAAAAGATATTGATTCAAAATGATCTGCATGATCCTGAAAAACCTTCATATTTATTTATTCTCATTTTTATATTTATTTTTCTATCATTCAATACAATTTCTTTTTGTCCATCTAATATTGTTCTACCTAAAGTACCTTGTGCCTGATATGAAACAAAAGCCAATAAATTCTTTTCATCTTCTGCAGCATAACTAAAATAATCCACTATAGGTCCTCCTTGCATCATACCAGATGTTCCAATTATTATTGAAGGTTCATTAGATGTCATAATTTGTTCTCTTTCTTTTTTACTTGCTCTTATTACATTTTCTCTCTCAAATGGATTTTTTCCAGATTCTATTTTTTCTCTAATTTCTTTACTTAAAAATTCTGGATATGCTGTATGAATCATTGATGTTTCCCAAACAATTCCCTCTAAATATATATTTACTTCTGGTAACATTTTATTTTCAATTGCATTTAATAATGTTAATAAAACATCCTGCCCCCTTCCAACTGCTAATACTGGTATTAATACTTTTCCTCCTTTTTCAATTGTTTCCTTTATATCATGAATAAATAATGCTTCAGTTTCCTCTCTTGATGGATGTTTATCATTAAATCCTCCATATGTGCTTTCAATTATTAATGTTTCTAATCTTTTGATATAATGTATTTGGTCTTTCTAATAAAGGAATTTTATTAAATTTATAATCTCCAGTATATAATATATTATGTTTTCCTTCGATATTTTATGAACCANNNAAGATCCAATTATATGATTTGATTATGGAATGATATTTTTATATCACCAGTTATATCAGTTACTTCAGAATAATTTAATGTAATAGAATGTTTTAAAAATAATTTAATTTCCTTTGCTGTAAATATAGGATTTTTGCTCTGTGTATTACTTACTTTTACGATAATCTAATAAAACCAAAGCTGCAACATCCCTTGTTGGCTCTGTCAAATATACAGGTCCCCTCCATCCAATTCTAAATAAATATGGAACAAATCCAACATGATCTAAATGGGCATGTGAAATAATTACGGCATCTAAATTTTGTATATCAAATTCAGGAATATTCAATGTTGGATTTCTATCTTCTGAATAATTTCCTGCACCCAATCCACAATCTAATAAAATATTACTTTCTTTTGTTTGTAATAAAAATGAAGATCTTCCAGCCTCCCTTCCAGCACCTAGAAAAACAATTCTATAATGATCTAATCTTTGTGTTTTTCTTTCCAGTATTTCTTCTCCAATTTTATTTAAAAATTCAGATTTATATAAAGAATTTTTATGTAAATATGTCCTAATAACATTTATTATTTTTGAAGATTTTAATGGAGCCCTTTGTATTATAATATTACATAGTGTTTCTTCTCTTAATTTATTAATTAAATTTAAATCAATTTTTTCAGGTTCATAGGTTTAATATATAATACAGATCTGTATTTTTCAAGATATATATCTTTTATTTTTATTCCATTTAATATTTCTTTTACTTTTTCCTTAATATATTCCTCTCCCTTTAATAATTTTGGATTTATCCTTATTTCAATCCTTTTCTTATATTTTTGTGCTAGATTTTTTCCTATTTCAATTCCTTTTATAAATAAATCTACATTGTTTACATATATAACTATCTTTGGTCCTTCAAGATTATCTTATTTATGTCCTTTGATTGGAATTCTTTTAATAATTCTTCCTTAACATTCATCATAAATAATGTAAATACCTTTTATACTTAAGTATAAATTTAAAAAATTATTTTTTCTGTAATTCTTCCTTTATCTCTAAAAGCTCCTTCTTCAATCCTTCTTTTGTTAATGTCCAAATTTCAATACCATATCCAGAATCCCAAATCTCTTTTTATAGCAGCCAATATTGCTTTTTTTGCTAATTCTCTTGCTTCTTCCTCATTCATATTTTCTTTATATTCTGTTTCTAATACACCTAGAGCAAATACCATTCCAGAACCTGTAGATATAAAGTCATCAAATTTTTCTAATCCTCCAGCTTCATCTATTGAATATATATGGTAATCATCATTATCTTTTCCAACAATTATTACTTCTGAAAAGAATGGGAACCATTTATAATAATTCATCAGGGATGCTAGAAAACTTGCAGCTTCTTCTGCAGTTGGTTCATTTTTTGATCTTAAATATTTTAATTTTAGGTTTGCTTGTAATATTTTT
The DNA here is from genome assembly GCF_920984865.1 of Candidatus Nanopusillus massiliensis. NCBI lineage: Archaea > Nanobdellati > Nanobdellota > Candidatus Nanoarchaeia > Nanoarchaeales > Nanopusillaceae > Candidatus Nanopusillus > Candidatus Nanopusillus massiliensis. The sequence goes on from NZ_OV100765.1 coordinate 17,539, forward strand.
ACTAAAGTTTGAATATCTTCCAACCAAACCAGCAGCCCCCATTAATATATTATCAGTAATTGATATAATTTTTGTGTTTTCTTATGATTACCATCATTCCTGCTGTTGTTTGTCTATCTGATGCAATTAATACTCCATCTTTAAATTTTATTGCAACAATTGTTCACCCAGATGTCCGTCATAGTTCTATTATAATGAAATATATTTATAAGCTATTTCTTTGCATATTTTTTTATTACTTTTTCTTGGAATGAATTTAATACATAATCTACGGTTTTCTTAATTTCATCAAAACTATTAAATTCACCTTTTAATCCTGGGCATACAAATTTTCCATTTTTAAATACATTAAATTTTACTCTATAATTCTCGGCTACATCAAATACTACAGTAACAGCTGGGAAAGCCTCTGGATTATATTGAGAATCTGGTATTTCATCTGCTAGTCTTACTATATCTATATTATCATAATCAAATTTTCCATTTACAACAATATTCTGTACCTTTATTTTATAATCTTTTGGTAATTCTATATCAATTTGTTTAAATAATTCTCTTAATTTTTCTGCAACATATTCTATATCTTCTAATCCTTTTATTCCAGATATATTCTATTGTTCCACTATTAAATACTAATGCTTTAACATTTTCTTCTTTATTTCCACTTTCTTTTAATGGTATAATTAATCCAGGAAATGTTTCTGGATCGTATTGAGCATAAGGAATTAGATTTGCGATTTTATCTAATGGCAACTTTACGTTATAATATATTGTAACAACGGNNNTGGAAATCTCCAATGTAACCATTTTTAATAAATTTAATAAAAACTTATAAAATATTTAGCTTATAAAATATGTTCATTTACATATATCCTTTCTACATTGTTTAGACCTTCATTAGAGTCCTTTATTATTATTATAGTATCAGTATCCTCTTCTAACATGTCTTTATATTTCTTTATTATATTTAGTAGCTTTTCATCAGCATATATTTCTATANNNGCTTTTTGACCCTTTCTTAATTTGTTTTCCTTTCTTATATCTTGTAATCTCCTTCTTATTTCCCTATATAGCCATTCTTCTTCTAATTCTGGATAATATTTTGTATCAAATCCTATTTTTAAAATTCCATAATCAGATTGTGCATTTATGTAATCCTTTTCTACATTATCAATTTTTATTTCTTTTACATTTAGATAATCTTTTAATAATTCTACAATATCACTATTATTTAGAATATCAAATAAAATGTTTCCATCTTCTTTTTATAAATATAGTGTTTTTAATNNTCTTCTTATATTTATATTTAGAATATTTCTTAATTTTAATGCATTTTCAACAATAGTATTAAATAGTTTATATTCTTCTTCTATTTTTTCATCTATATATTGTTCCTCAAACTTTTCTAGTTCTTCTAGTATTATTGATTCTCCTNCCAATCCATATAAATTTCTTAATTTTTGATAAATATACTCGGAAATAAATGGAATTATAATTGATCCAATATTTATTATATTATATAGAGATTTATATATTACAAATAATACCTTATCAGGTTCTTTCTTTATTCTCTCTCTCTGTCCCTTTTATCATAAAATCTTGACAATTCTA
>NZ_OV100765.1:19154-21597 GCF_920984865.1 Candidatus Nanopusillus massiliensis
ATGTCTTGTAATATTCTTCCAGCTTTCCATATTAAATAATTATCTAATGCATTGTATATTTCTTTTTTACTTTTTTCTATGAAATGTAACATATATTTATCCTCCCATCTCAAATTTTCTACATTTATTTTTGCAGGATTTATATTATAATATTTAGAATATTNNTCCAAATATGTTGAAATATTTAATAATTATTTAATATTTGATATTTAACTTTTATATCTTCCCATTTTAATTTTATATCTTCATATGCTTCTACAATTGATCCTAAATAGAATCTTATCGCATCTGCTCCATATTTATCAATTAAATCATATGGAGAAATAGCATTTCCCAAAGATTTTGACATTTTTCTTCCATATATATCTAGAACATATCCTCCGACATATACGTTTTTATATGGTATATCATTATAATATATTCTCCCATCATTGCTAAAGAATAAAACCAACCCTTAATTTGATCATAGTTTTCTGTTATGAAATCTACAGGATATATGTCTGTTGCTACTGTTGCTGAACCTGAATCAACCCATACATCTAATATATCTGGAATTCTTCTCATTTCTTCTCCACATTTTTCACATTTGAATGTAAATTTATCTACATATGGTCTATTTAAATTAGAATTATATAAATAGATTATTTCATAATCTCTTGATCCATACGTTCTTACATAGTATAGCATTTATTTGATTTAATATGTTATATTCAAATTTATTTACAATTACTATAGATTTATTTTCATATTTATTAAATACTTCATATAATTTATTTACATCATTTATTTCATGCTCATAATATATTTTATTTTCCTTAAAATATCTTTGCAATAATTTTTCAGCATAATCTGTAAACTTTACTACTATTAATATCTCCTTNNATTTATATCCAGTTAATTTTTCCAATTCTTCAACATTTCTAACAAATTTTACATGTCCATTTTTATCAACCCACATTGGTATTGGAATTCCCCAATATCTTTGTCTAGATATTACCCAATCTGGTGCAGATTTTACAGTATTTATAAATGCATTTTTTGCTGCTGTCAGGATCAAATTAATATTTTCAAGATCTAATAATGCCTTTGATTTTATTGAAGATATATTAATGAATATTTGTTCTGGAGATCTAACAATTACTCTATTTCTACATCTCCAGAATATCGGATAATCATGGCTCATACCATTCAAAATATAATAAGGATTTTCTCTTTAATACTTCTAATATAAATTTATAATCATCTTTCTTTCCAATCCATCCTTCAAAATATTTTATACCTACAAGAGTTCCAGTTTCATCTGTTTTATTGAATGGAGGGACATTATATTTTTTAGCAACTTCATAATCTTCAAAACCACAACCTGGAGCTGAATGAACTAAACCAGTACCTTCCTGTGTATTTACATATTCCTTAGATAGCCAAATCCTAAATAACCCACTTCTTTCAGATNTAAGTTTTTCTATATAATCTTTTAATTCATCATAGAATAANNGTTCATACTCTTTAAATTCTAAATCTTTTCCATAAAATTCATCTACTATTTCATATTCAATATTTAGTTTACTCATTAATTTTACTATGATATCTTTTGCAACAATCCAATATTCATAATCATTTTCTTTTTTAATATTCATTTTTACAATTATATGATTATTATAATCTAATTCTAATTCTCCAACAGACATTTGTGTAACTTTTATTTTTACATATTTTAATTCAGGATTTACCATAATACCTAAATTATATAATAATGTCGCATGGGGTTGTTGTCCAAACTATATAATATGTATTTTCCATATCTTTCGGTTTAAGCTTTACATAAATTGCATTTGATATTTCTTTCTTATATAAAGGATCTTCATATCCCAAATCTATTTCTTGTTTTGATAATGATGTTTGACAATGAGGACACCACCAAACAGGTTTCTTTTCCTTATATATTAAATTATTTTCATAACCTTTTGCCAAAGCTTCCCATATTTTTTCAATAAATTCATTTTTAACGTTAAATATGGATTATCTATATCCTGCCAATGATCCATATCTTCATAGAATTTTGTAAATTCATTCATTGATCCATATGCAAAATTAAAGCATTCTTTAATAAATTTATCAACATCAATTTTCTCTATCTCTCTTTTATCTTTTATCTTTAGTTTTTCCTCAACTTTTACTTCAATTGGTAATCCATGCATATCAAAACCAGCCTGATTCCATACATTGAATGCTTTCTTTTGATAATATCTTAATATAATATCCTTAATTGTTCTATTATATGCATGTCCCATATGTGGAGAACCTGTTGTATATGGAGGACCCTCTAGAAACATTTATCTTTTATTTTTCTCATTCTTTAAAATCCATTTTTCATATATATAATTTTCCTTCCACAATTTTTTTATCTCTTCTTCTATATGTCCATTGCAATTTATGTTCATAG
>NZ_OV100765.1:21667-23054 GCF_920984865.1 Candidatus Nanopusillus massiliensis
TATGAATAGGAAAGATATGATAATATTTGGGAAAATAATTTTATTAGGAATATTAACTTTTATAGTAACTTACTCAAAAAAACTATAACTAATACCATTTATAATGGGAATATTTTATTTACTTGAAAGTAAAGAAACTAAATAAATACAAATGTTTTATTAAAATATTTTGAATGGAGAAGGAAAAAGAAGAAAATAATGAAAGGAAAGAAGGGAAGTTTAATCTTGGTTTGGAAGAGTCAATAATAATAGGATTTATAGTATTGGCAGTTTAGTAGTTTTAGGATCATATATTGTAGCAAATTCAATATCAAATATAAAAATATATGGATCAATTAGTAGTTCTTCAAGTCAATTGCAAACATATTTGCAAACATTACAGCAGGTTCCATTACCAAATATTACAAATATAGATCCAGTATATGGAAATCCAAATAATGTAAATGTTATTGTATATGAATTCTCAGATTATGACATGTCCATATTGTGATAATCTTATTTACAAACATTTCCACAAATTGAGCAAAATTATATAGATAATGGAAAAATAGCATTGGTATATCTTGTTTTCCCATTATATCAAATACATCCATATGCAAATATATCATCACAATATTAAACATGTGTATATGAATTATATGGATTTAATAAATCGGAAGAATTTGCAAATTGGAGCTGGTATAATCAAATGCAAAATATATCATGGGATACTTTGTCAAGTCAACAAGATGTATATAATGTATTTAATGAAGAAGCTCAGGCTTTGGGATTAAATGTTAATAAAATAGATTCTTGTGTAAATAGTTCNNNATATGATTATCAAATATATAATCAGGAAAATTATGATATGAATACATATGGAATTGGAGGAACTCCATCATTTATAATAGCTGTAAAAACATCTTCTATTACATTTCAAACAGTTCAACAGGTTAATAGTGTATTAGATCAATTAAAGCAATATGGATTAAGTCCTTCAGTTTATACAACTCCAGATTATTGTTATATAATGTTTGAGTTTGCAGGGGCTTTACCATATAATTTCATTAATAGTGTATTACAGCCTTTAGGATCTGGNNGAATTATATATAAATTTTTTTATAAATATAATCTTAAATGACAAAAGAAAAACCACATATTAATTTGGTAGTAGTAGGGCATGTAGATAATGGAAAATCAACATTAGTAGGAAGGCTAATGGTATCTTTGAATTTAATAGATCAGAAAGTATTAGAAGAATTAAAAAATGTAGCAAAGGAATTTGGAAAGGAATCAGAATATTTAGCATTCTTATTAGATAAATCAATAGAAGAAAGAAAGAGAGAGAGTAACAATTGATGTAGCTGCAATTAAAATACCTGCAAAGAAATAGGTATTAACAATATTG
>NZ_OV100765.1:23062-23219 GCF_920984865.1 Candidatus Nanopusillus massiliensis
AGGTCATAGAGACTTTATAAAGAATATGATTAGTGGTACTGCTCAATTGGATGGTGCAATACTTGTGGTTTCTGCAGCGCCTGGTGAAGCAGAAACAGCGTTGGGTCCAGAAGGACAGGGAAGAGAACAATTATTATTATTAAGAACATTGGGAATT
>NZ_OV100765.1:23230-66217 GCF_920984865.1 Candidatus Nanopusillus massiliensis
TTATTTGCGGTATCAAAGATGGATGCTGTAAATTATGNNNAAAAAAGATATGAACAAGTAAAGAATATGGTATTAACATTGGCAAAACAAATTGGTTATACTAAAAAACAAATAAAAGCAATTGTTCCAATTGCTGCATTCTTATCAGATGAAAATGTAACACAAAAATCACAAAAAATGCCATGGTATAATGGTCCAACGATATATGAAGCATTTGATATGTTGGATGATCCTCCAAGATTGGTAGATAAACCATTAAGGATCCCAATTGGTGATGTATATAATATTAAAGGTGTAGGACTTGTACCAACTGGAAAGGTAGAATCTGGAAGATTAAAACCTGGTGATAGAGTAATATTCTTACCATCAAAGAAACCAAATGGTGTTGTAGGTGAAAGTAAAATCAATAGAAATGCATCATGAAAGATTAGATGAAGCATTACCAGGAGATAATATTGGATTTAACGTTAAAGGACCTGAAAGCGGTGATATATTAAGGGGAGATGTATGTGGAAAATTGGGAGAAGCATTACCAAAATTAGCAGAAGAATTTACTGCAAGAATTTATGTATTATATCATCCATCTGCAATTGCTGTAGGATATACACCAGTAGTACATATACATACTGCAGCAGTAGCATGTAAAATTGTAGAAATACAATCAAAAATAGATCCAAGAACTCGACAGGAAGTTGAAAAGAATCCACAATTCTTAAAGACAGGAGATGCAGCAATGGTAAAGTTTGTACCAACAAAACCAATAATAGTAGATAGATTTGAAGATTTCCCAAACACATCTTTGGGAAGATTTGCAATTAGAGAGATGAATAAAACAATTGGAATTGGACAGGTATTAAGTGTAAAAGAAAAGCAGGTACAATTAAAGTAAATTTTTTAATTTTATTTTAAATAATTATAAAAATTTTATTGGCCTGAGGGATTCGAATCCCGAACTACTGAGTCTCAGAGAAGTTAAATAAACGATGTATTGTTAAATGTCAAATGTTCAAGATAAAATGAAACAATAGAGAAAGGATTAGTAAAATGAAATAAAGTGAAAAACTGCTGCGCATAAGATGTTAAAGCATTAAAGTCCCAAGTTTAATTATGCATGAGGTATTCTATGTACTTTCAAATGACTTAGAGATCTAACTTTTCGGATGAATTGTTTTAATTTATATTTTCTCTCAATTGGTCTTATTTCTATGATATAACTATTTCTCATGAGATTTTTATATTTCTCTTTTTATTAAAAAGGGAGTGTAATCATGTAGTCATCCTATTCGATATTGAATAATAAAATTATTTTATACTCTTTGCTAACAATTCAGCAGCAATTGTAAAGCCTATAAATATCCCTACAAATCAAGCCAGAAAAGAATTATTAGTGTATGTTCTCAGATAATAACCTATAAGCTTAAACTTAGCTATTAACAATTAATTAAAGTATAGCGAGAGGAAAGTTGATAAAAGTTTATTGACTATGACTTTGATCTACCTGTACCAACTGAGCTCTAGCCTCCTTACCTCTTAATGCAGATAAAACTAGTGCAACAGCTAATGTTCCTAACGATACGTAAAAAGCTGACTTTAAACCTGTTAAGAAAGAACTGGCCACACCACCTATTATAATTTGTAGTTCCCAGGAACACTTCAAATGAAACATATCTAGGAACAGTAGCAGAGGATACACTTATTGCTATAACGTAACTTAAAAGAGTCCCTATATTTGATAAAGTTCTGGCTAAGCCAGAAGCACCGCCATAAAATCCTCTGGGTGCATTAGCCATTATAGGCGCTATTATTAGCTGGGAAGAATAGAGAAGAACCTAAACCGCCAATAGTTGAAGCGATTTTAATAATGTATAAAGGAGTACTGATTAAAAGGTGTAAATATATGAAAATAGCTAGCATCATGAAAGTTAACCCAATTGTAGCAGGTATTCTAGCACCTATCTTATCTGATAATCTTCCGGTAAATGGTGAAACTAAACCTGCTAAAACATAACCTGGAACTAATAGTAAGGATGCGTTGAAAGGCGATAAACCTCTAATCCCTTGAAGATACATTATTATAATGAATGCCGTGGCTAAATAACCCGTTGTTTGAAGAAATGACGCGAATAGAGAATAAGTAAATACCCTGCTTGCTTTAAAAGCTTTCAGATCTTTAGAGGAAACTGCTGTCTCATTTCAACCAATAAAAATCCTAATAATATAATTAAACCGGCAGAGATTAAGTAAATGTTTAATAACCTCACCCCTTCCCCTGCAATATCAGCAGCTCCATAGGATATTAAGGATAGTGAAGCCAATAAACTTAGCATACCTATAATATCCGGCTTAGTATTTCTTCTTTCCAGTATCTTTTTATATTCTTCAATCCCAATATTATAGCAACGATTCCTATTGGAACGTTAATATAAAATATATATCTCCAGCCTACGAAAGTTGTTATCAAACCTCCTAAAACTATCCCTAAAGTAGCTCCAGCGTTCCAAGCTAATGAAGTATATCCATAAGCTTTACCCCTTTGATTTGGAGGAAATATATCAGCAATTATAGCCCCAGAATTAGATTGCATCATTGCAGCCCCCAACCCTTGAACTCCCCTAAATGCTACTAGGGAAATTGCATTAGGAGAGGCTCCACAGAGAATTGAACCTAATGTAAATATTGCAAATCCTAAATATATAAAAGCGAGACCTACCGTAAATATCACCTAATCTACCTAACTGAGTTGTAAAGACCGCTATAACTAGAAGGTAAAGTATGATAACCCAAATAATTACGTAAAGGTTAGTATGCAATTCTTGAGCGATAGATGGAATCGCTAAGATTACAATGGTTGTATCCACAGCCGACATTAACGTTCCTAAAACGATGACCAGCAACGCTAAGTTATTTGAATTCATAATTAATTGTTAGACAATTAACTATTTATTTTTTCTGAGTGCTCTCATGTAGTCAGATCTCTCAAGTAAGCCATCATTCAAATGTGTCTTCTCCCCTCGAATAAATTACTGGATGCATGACATTAAGTAGGGCCTGTTAATAATAATAGGGTGTTAAATAAAAATTTGTCGTGCGTTAAATTTATGTCTTTATATAGATAAGGAAAATCCCTTCAATTAAACTATTAATCGGCCCGAGGGGACTCGAACCCCTGACCTCCGGCTTTCTTAGGAGCGTAGCCTTATAAGGCCGGCGCTCCACCTCTGAGCTACGGGCCCTTTTAGCATAATTTCACTTATTAATTTTTTTATGTCTTTTCTTATATGCGTTTTTTCTAATATAATATATATGGATGATACAAAGGAAGTTGAAATTTTGGATGCTGGATTTTTAGGACAAATTTTTGATGCTTCAAAAGAAGAAATTGAAAAATTTATTAAGGAAGAAGAAAAATCTATTGTATTAGATTATGAGAAAATAAAATCATATTAAAACTAATGAAAAAATTAGATCTCCTATTAAATAAAACAGAAAGTTTTCTAGAACAACTTAATATGTATTTTTCTGAAAGATTAGATGAGAAAGGTAAAGATAAGAATAAAAAACCTTCCTGAAAGTTTGAGATATTTAAGGATAAGGGATATTACATCTGAACATAAGGATAAATTAATACAGGTTGAGGGAAAAATAAAAATATCTTCAGAAGTAAGGCCTTTTATTATAAAAACAAAATATTTACATGAAGATTGTGGTGGAGAATTTTGGGTTGAAAATAAGATTATTGTAATAGAAAAACCAAAGAAATGTCCTGTATGTGGTGATACAAAGGGAAAATTTATTGAAACAGATCATGAAACAATAGATGGTCAAAGATTATTAATTGAAGAACCTGCAGATCAAATTGAAAAAGGAGAACAACCTGACTCAAATTACTGTAATATTAAAGGAAGACTTATGTGAACCTAGGATGGAAAGGAAAACATTACCTGGAATAAGGGTTAAAATATATGGAATTGTAAAAGAATTAAAAAATTCAAATTTTAAAGCGATATTGGATTTATATATAGATGCAATTTATATTGAACCTGTAGATAAAGATGTTGAAGATATATCAATATCTCCAGAAGATGAAAGAAAAATAAAAGAATTGGCAAAATCTGCAGATGTATTAAGATTGATTGCAAGTTCTATTGCTCCAGGTTTATATGGAAAGCATTATGAAATAATTGAAAAAAGCAATTGCATTACAATTGGTATCTGGTGGAAAAAGAAAAAGAAGTGTTGATGAAAGAAAAAATATACACATATTAATTTTAGGAGATCCTGGTGTAGGAAAATCAAAATTAATTAAGATATGTATCAGAAATTGCTCCAAAATCAAAATATGTATTTTGGAATAACATCATCTTCTGTAGGTTTAACTGCATCTGTCAAAAAGATGAAATATTTAAAGGTGGATGGGTATTGGAAGCTGGAGCTCGGTATTAACTTCTGGAGGACTTGTATGTATTGATGAACTTGATAAATTATCTACAGAGGAATTGCAATCTTTACATGAAGCAATGGAACAACAAACAATAACAATTGATAAAGCAAATATTCATGCAACATTGAGAACGGAAACATCAATTTTGGCAGCTGCGAATCCAAAATTTGGAAGATGAGATAAGATGAAAAGTATAGTTGATGCAAATAGATTTACCACCAACAATAATTAATAGATTGGATTTAATATTTGTTCTTATAGATGAACCAAATCCTCAACAGGATGAGGCAATTGTTGATGAACTATTGAAAGGTTTGAAAGAAGAAAAGAAAGCACCATTGGATAAAGATATATTAAGAAAATATATAATATATGCAAAGAAAATTGAACCTCAATGGACAACTGCAGCTTTAGATATTGTAAAGGATTTCTATATATAGTTAAGATCTAGTTCTGGGGAAGATACAATACCAATAACTACAAGACAATTAATGTCAATAATAACAATAGCTGAAGCTTCTGCAAAAATAAGATCATCTCCAGTACTTAATGAAGCTGCTTTAAATCTTGCAAAAGAATTATTATTATATAGTTTGAAAGAAGTTGGAATAAATCCAGAAACTAATAGATTAGATATAGATATAATAATGTCTGGAATTTCTTCTACACAAAGACAAAAACTATCAAAGGTATTGGATATAATAAAAGATTTACAAAAAGATTTTCCTGATGGCGTTCCATTAAATGAAATATTAAATGAATCTAAGAAATATGATTTGGAAGAAGAAAAAGTAAAAGAAACAATTGAGAAATTATTAAAGGAAGGATAGATATATGAATCTGGAGAAAGAAATATAAAGATGTATAAATATGTATTTGCCAATATTTTCAAAAGATTTAAAGAATTATAAAGATAAAAAAGTAAGTTTAATTGGAAAAGTAATAGATATACAAGAAGAAAAGAAATTAATTAGACTAAAATTATTAGATACATTCGGATTTTTTGATGTTGTTTTATTTGATATATATAATATTAAATTATTTGATACTTTACTAATTTTAGGAAATGTTTCAGAAGATAATAATAATTTTTCTGTAATTGCAAGATATGTAAGTATATTAAATGAAGATGATGAAATTATATGGAGAAAATTTTTCATTAAAAAAATGAAAAGAAATATAAAGAAAAATAATAAAGAAAATAAAATGGAAGAAAAAGATAGTGATGAGGATAATGTGAAAGAAAAAGAAGTAAAAAAAGAAATAGATAAGGAAGAATATGAAGAAGAATTNCCTGAGGAAGTAAAATTAAGAAAACAAATTTTAGAATATATAAGAAATAATGATAAAGGTGATGGAGTATCTTTAAAAGAATAGAAGATTTCTTTGATATAAGCGAAGAAAAGTTATCAAATACGATAATGGATTTATTATCTGCAGGAGAGATTTAGTGAATCTTCTTCAGAAAAATATAAAGTTATATGACAGTAACATACGAAGAAATGTTAGAGAAGCATATAAGAAATTGGGTAGTATAAAAGTTTTACATGGATCTATGTTGGGATCGATAAATATACCATTACCAAAAATAAATTATGTTGGAAAATGGACATCTATAGAAAATGCTGGAACAATTTGTGATATAGTAAATAGAGACATAAATTTATTGGCAGAATTTTTACAAAAGGAATTTAATGTTGCATCAAAAATTGAAGATAAGAAAATAATATTACAGAAAAGGATAGAATTTGATAAAATAAAGGCAAAGATAGATAACTGTATAGATATATTTGTTAGATGTCCAATATGTAAAAAGTTAGATACAAGATTGGAAAAGAGGGAAAGGGTATATATTATTAAATGCCTGGCCTGTGGTGCAGAAAGTCCTGTAATATATAAGTTAAAATGATATTGGTAAAAAAATATAGGAATAGTTATGGATATGCTCTAGTTTTATGTGATAAAAATTTATATGGAAAAAGATTTGAGGAAGGGGAATTTGTATTAGAATTAAATGAATTTTTTAAGGGAGAAGAAAAGGAAAAAATTGATGAAAAAGATTTTGAAGATATATATTTTATATATGCTGTTGGAGAAGAATCTGTAAATATATTAAAAGAGAAAAAAATAATTGAAGAAAAAGATATTAAAAGAATTGCAGGAATACCATATACTTTTGTTATATATTTATGAAGAGGATATGTCCATCCTGTGGAAGAGGAATTGAAAAATTATATGATGGTTTATGTTATGAATGTTATTTAAAAATAAATAAAAAAGAAGAGAAAAAAGAGAAAGTATATATATGTAGCTATTGTGGAAGAATAAAATATCATAATAAATGGTATAATAATCTTGATATGAAAAATTTTGAATATGAAGATACTGTTTGTCCAAGATGTAAAGGTTTAATTAAAAAAGCAAATCTAATTTTACAAATAAGAGGATATAATAAAAATATTGAAGATGAAATATTAAAAATAGCAAAGAAAAATAGAGATATAATAAAAAAGGTAAATGAAATAAATGAAAATGAACTTGAAATATATTTATATGTAGGAAAAAATAGGATAAAGAGCTATTATAATATATTAAAAAAATATGGAGAAGTAAAATTAAGTAAAAAATTGTTTAGCTTCAAAATAAAGCAGGAAATAAAAAATATATTGTAACAATATTACTAAGGGGTGAAGAAGATACATGAAAAACCTTATAAAAGTTTACATAATAATAAAGGGTATGGACTGGGAAGACCCAAAAAGGAGGATAAAGGAAATGAAGAATGAAAGAAGAGGATGAAGGAGAAGGTTGGGAAGAAGATGAAGAAGAGTATTGGGATTTGGAAGAAGATTGGGACGAGGAAGGGGAAGATGAATGGTAATTTATATGAATGTTTAATTTATAATATTTTTTAAATGTCTCTTTTCGAAGAAGAAGGAGTTCCTGTTCCTAAGGATAGGCAAGTTATAGGAATAATTGAGGAGGTTGTTGGTTGGGCACATGCAAGNGTAAGATTTTTTGATGGAAAAACAAGAATATGTAGAGTTCCACAAAATAATAAAATGCTTAAGAATATATGGTTAAAAAAGGGTACATATGTATTAGTAGAACCATGGGAGTTACAACCTGATAAAAAAGGAGAGATATTATATTCATATACAGATTCAGAAGTTGAATGGCTAAAAAAGAAAGGATATCTAAAGATTGAGGAAGAGTTTTAGGGCCCGTAGTCTAGTGGCAGGACGGTGGTCTCCAAAACCATTGACGGGGGTTCGAATCCCCCCGGGCCCAAGACCGACTACTAAAAGATAATATAAAAAGGGTTTTAAATTAAATATTGTAATTGTTTGATATATTGCCAAATGTTTGATTTAAAGCATTATTTGATGTATTTGATAAATTTTGTTGAGATGATGAGATTTTCAAAGTTTGAGGGACTACAAAAATTTTAACTACTACTAAAACAATGATTCCAATTATTAAAAAAAATACAAAATCTATAGCATCAGATATTTCCATATTTTAATTTATTATATAAAAGATGAACTTATAAAAGAGTAGGATGGGCACACCAACTCATCACCCATGGTTGTGCAAGTTATAATTGTAGTCGTAGTTATAATCGTAGACGTAAATTCTCCATTCTCCCCCACTCCATAAGACGTAGTTGTTGTCGTAGTTGGAATTATAGTTGTAGAATATTGGGATGAGCTAGATCCGCCGTTTACTTGATTTGATATATTATTTATTGCTTGACCTGTTTGATTTGTTTGATTCAATGTTGGATTTAATACATTTTGTGTTCCAGTTATTCCCTTAGAAAATGTACCTGTAAAGAATAATACTACAACTATTAAGGCAACAAGTGCTATTATCAATATAATAAGTGTATTAATTGCTATGGATTGGCCTTTCTTTACCATAAATTTTTATACAATTTCTAATTTTTAAATTTTTTATAAAAGATTAATTTTATGTGGATATTAAGAGAAAAATTAAAAGATTATGATATAGAATTTTCTGAACCTCCAAAAAATTTAGATTATGATATATCTATTAAATTAGTCAAAGAAATAAAAAAAGGAAAAGATCCAAATATATTAGTAAATGAAATAATAAGAAATAAAAGAATTTGTTTCGGATTATAAGTTTTTAAATGGATATTTAAATATTAAATTGAATAAAGAAAAATTATTAGAAAACTATAGAAAATTATTTAATGTTGAAAAAAAGAATATTAGAGTATTTTTAGAGCATACATCTGCAAATCCAAATAAAGCATTACATATATGTCATTTAAGAAATTCAATGATTGGAGATTCTTTATATAGATTGTTTAAAACATTAAACTATGATGTAAATGTAATAAATTATATAGATGATACTGGTGTTCAAGTTAGTGATAACATTTTAGGAATATATTATTTAAAAATACCTGAAGAACCAAAAGATTTCAATTTATAGAATGTAATAAAGAATATTAAAGAATTTTTAATAAGAGAAAATTTATATAAGGAAGAATATGAAGAAAAAATTAGGAAAATATTTTTGGAGAGAATGAATATATTGAAAAATATATATGCGATTATAAGTTCCTGAAAAATTTGATCATTATTATGGAGATTTTATATATGTAATAGTTAATAAATTATATGAAATAATTCCTGAATTGGAAAAATATAAATATAATATTATAAAGATGATTGAAGAGGGAAATAATGAAGTATATTATTTATCTAAAAGAATATCTGATAGAATTTTATATGACAATTAAATACATTGTGGAGATTTAATATATATTTTAATTTAATCATTAGAGAATCTGATATATTAAAGTATAAATTATTTGATAATGCATTAAAAGTATTGGAAGAAAATAAAATGATAAAAAAGAATGGTACAATTTCTTTAGATTTAACAAGATGGGAGGATATATATAAAGCATATTCAAATAAAGAAAAGGTTCTTGAAAGATCAAATGGAACTACTACATATCATGCAAAGGATATTGCATATGCAATGTGGAATCATGGTATAATTAGATCAGATATTAAATTTAAAGAATATATAAAACAACGAAATGGAGAATATATATATGAAATAAACAATGAAGGAAAAGAAATTGAACCATATAAAATTTCAGTAAATGTAATTGGAATGGAACAAATGCATAAGCGATTAATGGTAAAAAGAGTAATTGAAGAAATTGATAAAGATTCAAAATATATATATTATGGATATGGATTAGTTAGATTGCATAGAAATACTGCAAAAATATTTGGAATAAATGAGGATATAAAAATGTCTGGAAGAAACGGGATTATATATAAATGTTGATGATTTATATGAGAAATTATATAATATTGCATATGATAAATTTAAGGATAAAGAAAAAGCTGAAAAAGTAGTAAAAAGTTTTATATCATTAGAAATGTTGAAATATGATAGAAATACTGCAATATTGTTTGATATTGATAAAATGTTAAGTTTGGAAGAAGGGAATGCAATATACTTTTTATATACATATGCAAGAATAAAATCATTATTAAATAAAGTTGATAAAATACCTGAAGAGTATGAAATAAAAGAATTAAATAAATATGAAGAAAAATTAATTATTAATATATTTAAATTTAAGGATGTAATCTATGATATTGAAAAATCATTAGAATTAATTCATTTGTATAAATATTTAATAGATCTGGTTAGATCATTTAATGAATTTTATCAAAATGTTCCAATATTAAATTATAAAGATAAATATCCACATAGATTATTCCTAGTATATTTAACGAAAGAAATGCTGGATAAAATATTCTATATATTGAAAATTGAACCTGTAGAAAAGTATTTAAAAATAAAATATATATTATCAATGTATGTCAATGATAAGGATTAAAATGTGGGGAACTGATTTAAAAACAATGAATCAATTTACTAATCAATTGTGTAAAAATAATTGAACAATTGGGTATTGAAAAGAGAGGTCCTGTTAATTTACCAACAAAAATAATTAGAATACCTGCTATGAGAACATTGGGAAAGAGAGATACAAAAATATATGAAACATATCAAATAAGAATGCATAGAAGATTTTTAGATGTTGCAAATGATGAAAGATTTTTCAAAAATTACTTTATAAATATGCAAATTCCATCAAAAGGATTTAGAATATCATTAAAGATAATACAATGAGCTATATTTTATTGAGATATAATGGATTAGATATATTTGATGATAATTTAGAAAATTTTAAGAAAATTGATGTTGAATTAAATTTAGAAGATTTAGAAGAAATATATAAAAACAAGTTACCTGAAAAGATAAAAAATTATATAAAGGAAAATGACTATTTTCATTGGAAAAAGATTTGAAGGATATAAATATACAGAAGATACAAGTATAATAAGAAAAACATTGGAAAAAATTGGAGAAGAAAAGATTGATAATAAATTATTTATTGATTTATTAAAGGAACAAATATCAGATTCAATAAGTAGGGATTGAAATGATAATTCAAGCAATAAGTTTTCTTGATGATTTAAATAAATCATTGAAATTATTTATGGAAAGATTTAGGGAATGGTATGGATTATATTTTCCAGAAATTTCACAGGAAATTGAGGATCATGAGAAATTTATAAGAACAATTGTAAATTCAAATAGGGAAGAATTAATGAAAAAATATAATATTAATAAAACAATGGGTGGAAAAATATTTGAAAAAGAAGATTTGGAAATAATGAATGAAATATCATTAAAAATAAAGGAAATTTATGATTTAAGAAAAAATTTGGAAGAATATACACAAAAATTAATGAAAGAAATTGCTNNAAATTTATCAGAAATTGCTACTCCAAAAATTGGTGCAAGATTAATATTAATAGCTCGCGGATTATAGGAATTATCATTATTACCTTCTTCAACAATACAAGGTCTAGATGCAGAAAAAGCATTGTTTTTGCATTTATCTTAAATTATAAAACCTCCAAAACATGGTGTAATATTTAATCATAACTTATTTACAAAAATTAACTCCAAAAAGAAGAGGAGCAATGGCTAGAACATTAGCATCAAAAATATCTATAGCAGTAAAAGCAGATTTGAATGGAAAGATAATATATCAAAAATTGAAGGAAGAATTGGATAAAAGATTTAAAGAATTATCTGAAAAATGAAATTAAAGGCATTAAAAGAGAATAAGAAGATATTTATTGATGAAAAAGGTAGATTATATACAAAGAATTTGCTACCTGGAAAAGTTGTATATGGTGAAAGATTGGTAAAGTATAATAATGAGGAATATAGAGAATGGATTAAAATGACAGAATTAGCAGCAGCAATTAAGAAAAATATTGGAGAAGTACCAAACAATAAAGGTGATAAAATATTGTATTTAGGAATTGCATCAGGTACAACTGCATCACATATTTCTGATATAATTGATAAAAATGGATTAATATTAGGTGTAGATATTTCTGCAAGAATATTAAGGGATCTTGTCCCAATAATAACGATAGAAAAAATATTATTGGAATATTGGCGGACGCGGAACAACCATGGGAATATTTACATATTGTTACAAAGGTTGATTTAATATATCAAGATGTTGCACCACCACATCAGGTAAAAATATTTATTAAAAATATTGAATATTATTTAAAAAATAAGGGATATGGATTTTTAGCAGTAAAAGCAAATCAATTGATGTATCTAGAGATCCAAAAGAAATATTTAAGGAAGTAAGAAAGGAATTGGAAGATAATGGATTAAGAATAATAAAAGAAGTAAGATTGGAACTCATATCATATTGATCATTCAATGTTTTTAATTCAAAATAAATAATTTTTAAAGGTTATAATAAATATATAAAAAATGCTGCATGCTATAAGAGAAATTGATAGAAATGGAAGGGAAATATATAAATGTCCATTATGTGGTCATGTATTTGTAAATAGCAAGCAATATAGTCAGACATTTAATGAAATCCCATTTAAGAAATGTTACAATGAATAAAAGAAAATGGAAGAAATTTATGAAACAATTATTATTAATTGATATTAAAGGAAAAAAGTAATATTGAATTAACAAATTATGAAAGATACTTAAAGATAAAATCAAAGTTAAATAATATAAAGCTAAAAGTGAATAATTTTGTCTTTTCTTTTCCAGATAGTTCTCTAATTATTCTTTCATAAATTATATTTTGTATATTTTTAATTCCCTTTACTCTTTCTTCAATATCTTTAAATGATTCAAATGGTTTCTTCTGTCTTTCTTCAATAATTTTTTGAACAGTTACTTATTCCAATATCTGGAAATAATTCCAATGTATGTATTCTAATATTTAATGGACCAGCTTTATTAAAAAATTCTACAAATTTTTTCTCATTTTTTGCTATTAGCATCTCTTATTGCTTTTTCTAAATTTGCTTTTGCAATTTCAGGTAATTCATCAAAGGATAATCTTTTTAATATAGATCTTACCTTATCCCTTTGTTTATTTCCAATATATAATTCTTCAAATAAATTTACTGTAACACCAGGTTTTAATGTTAATAATAATAATGTAAAATAATCCCTTCCAACAGTATATACTACTGGCTCCTTTATATTTTTTGTTGGATCTCCGCCTGGCAAATAATAATTTCAATTTCATACTCTTCTCTTTTATCCATATTTCTTTATTACATTTAATATTTTTTCAATATCTTGTTTGCTTAAAGTATGCGTATATAATACTGCCCTTAATTCTTCTTCATTTTTTGGTAAAAATTCTAATATTTGTATTTTTACTTCATCTGGTAAATTTATAGCTTTTAATTCTTCTAATATTTCTTTTTCTTCATTTTCATCTAATTTATATGTATCATTAAGGAATTTTAATGTTCTTTCTTCTACATATAATAAATTTCTCTTTTCTTTATTTTTTTGTAATATATTTTTAACATTTGCAGGTGTTATAAGCTTTTTATTCAGTATTCCATTTATATATCTTTTTAAATATTATTTAAAAATATATCATGAACTTTAAATTTAATGACTGNAAGAAAGGGGAAGGGTTCTAGAAGAAAAACAAGGGATTGAAATATCATTACATATAAGGGAACATGGTAAAATAAAGATAAGGAAAATATTACAAGAATTCAATATAAATGATAAAGTTGTAATAAAGATTGATCCATCATATAATAAAACAATGCCTCATCCAAAATATCATGGAATGGTTGGAACAATTATAGGAAAAAGGGGGGAATGTTATGAAGTTTTAGTAAATGATAAAGGAAAAGAAAAAATGATAATTGTTCATCCAGCACATTTAGAAAAATTTAAGGAACAAGTTTCTCCTGTTCAATCTTCTTAGTTATATGATTTAAAATAATATCCCTTAATTTTATCATATCATCCTTTTTCATTAATTAATTAATTGTTAAACTTACACTTTTATTTAATAAAAATGTTAGGAGTATATATTTTTATTGTATATAATTTTCTAATTTTCTCATATAAACTCTGATATATTTCTATATTATTTATATATGAATTCATTATTGATCTTAATATTTTCATTTTCAATCAATTATTAATCTTTTATTTGTAAATATTATATAATAGTTCTTTGCCTTTTCATAATATTTTAATGCAATATAATATACAATTGAAGTAATAAAAAATAATAAAAATAAGGATAATATATTTGGGTTATAATATTCTGAAATTAAGAATGTAACAAAATATATAGAAAAAATTAAATATAATGGAAATGATGATCTTAATGAATATATTGATGGATTATAATTAATAGTAAATAATGGACCTTCATTTTCCAATTTTATTTTTTCATTTATTTTTTCTTTTTCAAATGATAAATAATAATCTCCTTTCATTTTTGTTTATTTATTCAAAAATTTATAAATATTGTTTTTTATTTATTTTTATGGATCTAAACTTTGATAAAAGGTTATTATGATAAATAATATTCTCAATAATAGGTTTAATTATATATATTTAATTATCATATGTTGTTTTAATAAATAGCTCATTACCATTATTTTGTTCTATTAATAATACCCCAATAAATTGTGAAAATGTAATAAGAAGTCCATATTCAAAATTGTTTGGAATACCTAGAAATATATGTAATTTAATATATCATAATTGATATATTTTTGATATTATTATTGTATAAGAAAATGTTTAAGATAATTTATAATTTATTATATAGATTAATTGTTATTATATTTGTAATATTTTCATTATATAGTAATGTTATTTTTAATTCATTCAATATGTTTATATTGTTCTACAGTGGATGGAATATTGATTATCAATTTTGGGATAATTTTATATTATTATAAAAAGAAAGTTTTCGAATAAAATTTATAATTGATAAGATTTTTTAGATATATATGAAAAATATTATAGCAATAGATATGGAAATAATTATAGTTATTATGTTAGTTATTTTAGTTTTGGCAGTTTTGTTTGGATATAAAATATTTTTAGGTGGAAATAATACAGCAAATGAGTCAATTAATTTTCTTAATAACAGCTTTAAAAATATTACAAATCAATCAATTTCAAATATAATAAAATGAGGGGGAGTATTTTTGATGATCTTATGCTATTTATAGGATATTATCTTCCAATATTTTTATAGCTCTTGCAGGAGTTATATTTATTTTAACTTCAATATATAAATTCTATCATATTAATAATCCATCTCAATATTATATTTCAATAATGAACCAAAATAGTCAAAACAATCANAATAGTAATCAGAATACAATAAATTCAACAATTATGGTAAATATTTATTATCAGAATGGATTGAATAAATATTATGTTCCATCATTTATTGAAAATCTAAGTAATTGGAGTATATTTTATAATATTACAAATACCTATAGTAGTAGTAGGAGTAATTAATCTCAGATAAATCCTCCGAATATAACAAATATACATTCAACATCATTTGATATAAGTTCATCATATAATGTTGAATTAGAATCTATAATTAATCTATCAAAAAATAACTTTTGAAGGAAATAATGTTATATATACGTATAATGAAACTACATATGAATGTAAAATTGTTGGAAATAATGTTTTAGAATATCAGCCAGGTAGTTTTGCATTTTTTGTATATTATGTGAACCAGTGTCAGGAAATAGTCCAAGTATACAATATTACTATTTAAGTGAACCTGAATATATAAATATAAGTCCAGTAATATCTTTATTAGGAAATTCTTATCCAAATACTCAATATTCATATTATTGAGTAAAATAATGTAGAAATAGTTAATGGAACATATTCTGGCTATTCTTTATCAAATAGTAATGGAGGATATTCTATGGAAGATTTCCAAAATATATTAGTTACAATTGGTCCTCCTTTAAGTAATTATATAAATAATACTCCATATGTTGGGGATAATGTAGTATTTTTAGATAATTATGATGGTAAATATTATGCATTACCTTCATGGTATGCTGGTCAAGATAGTGAGGGAAATTATTATTTCTTTATTAATCTATTAAATATTCCTTCATTATATAATAGTAATTTTGGTTGTAATATTATATCAATATTTGTTGGATTTAGTAATGAAAGTCTATTACCATATTTAAATGGAACAATTGGTGGTGATCCTTATGCATTAAATTCATCCCATCCGGCTTCAGCAGTTGAATATGATAATGGATTAAATGTATTTCCTATATATGTTAACTTTTATCCATATTATAAAACAAAAGGTGAAAGAATGGAAGAAACATCAGCAGGAGTATGTAATAATGGATATGCTGTTTCGAAAATATTCAATTTAATAATGTATTACCTCGTATAATAATATAAGTATTTATGTAAATGGAACAAATATTATTCCACAAATTATCGCTAACTGGAGAATTAGAAGGATTAATGATGGATAAAAGAACATGGCAAGGATCATATGCATTAATTACATCAAATGTTTTACAAAAGACTTTTAATCAATTATCTCAATCACAAAATGGATTGGGATTACAAACATTTGCATATTTTTCTGGAATACCCTGGGAAGATACTCCAGGTACTGTTACAACTCCATATGTTTCAGCTGCTATACTATTATCTATATTAGTTATAATAATCAATTCCAAGCTGATACAGTAAATGATTATAATTATAAAGATTCAACAACGAACTGTATACATGGTCTTAGAGGATGTGCTCCTGTAGGAAATCAAAATATAGGAATAAATGTTGGGGGTGATACATATTTACCACTTAATTTCCCAATATTTATGTATGAATATGCATGGGCATTTGGTGGTCCAGGTCCAGGCTATTCTTCAGGATATTATGTTGGAATATTGCAATATAGTGATACATTAGGATTAGGATATTTCTTAACTACTCAATATACAAATAATCTAAATCCAAGTGGATATTATGATTATTATTATTCAGGATCTGGTTGGAGTTGTGGTACAACTTGTTATCTCACTGGTGGTCTAACTGGTTGGAATCTCAATTATTATTTCTTAGAAGATAATAATGGAAAGATATACGGACAAAATGGAGGATCAAATTATTTTCCCTTTATGCCACCAGATCAACAAAATAATGATTTTTATTCTCCAATATGGTGTATTTTGGCTGTATAATTGGTTCCAGCCAGAAAATAATAATATGAAAATAATATTCTTAATCAATGGAAACATTTTCAATTATTCTCTTGCTTCAGAACCATATAGTTGGAATGGGGGAAGTGCGTATGCAATACCACCAAAACCACCTGGAACAATTTTTTGCTCTGTTGAAGATGATAAATGTGAACCTTTATTTGTACAATCATACATAAATGCATATAATACAGCGTTTAATCAATCCTATAATCTTCAAAATGCTTTATATAAATATAGCTATTTTGCTCCAAGTAGTATAAATAATAACACTTTTATACCTGGAACTTTTGGATATCATGAAGAATATAATATTATTATAAGTCACTTGCAAGATGATTCAAGCGTATATACAGGAACCCCCTATTTATTTGTTTCAGCAGGTTCGGGAGGAGGTTCGGGTATTTATGTATCTAAACTGGATAATTGTAACGTATGGAGTTCCTTATGTTATAAGACATATCTTAAAAATATTGCTAAAAATTAACTGGGTATATTATATGTTTGATTTGGAACATAAAAATTGTTGAAAGATGAACCAGCAATATGTCCAATTGCTCCGTAAGGAATTATTGTTTTGTTAGGTAGTGCTAGTACATATCCTCCAGCGATATCTATACTGCTATATTGTTGATATNAGTTTGTTTCATAAACCAATGTTCCTGTTACATTTGCCCAATCATATACTGGTGAGTTTCCTGGTATTACTGCTGCGTATGTTCCTGGTGTATTCATTGCCGCTNNGAAGTTGGGTACCCATTTATCATATGTATAGAATCCTGCAATGTTCGCTGGGTTGAGTCTATTTGCCTCTATTATATAATATGTCTGTCCATTTATTATTGCCTGCTCAACTGGCACCTTACCCTTAATTACATATAAATCCTTTAAGGGGTCATATGGTTGATGATTTATTGGATCAGTTGCTCCAACAAATTGATTATTTAGTTGAACTATTTGATTATGATTATTAATTATTGTACTTGCATACTGTCCATTCCATATTACGTCATGTAATGTTGTTCCATTGTTTAATATTAAATCACCTACAGGATTTGTGTGACCATTATAATTTATTGTTTGACCGTTTGGTACAAATGCTTCATAACCATTTTGAGATCCTAAATATTGTATATGTTCATTATGTGAAGGTAATGCATGTATTCCAAATAATGCAACTCGTATCAGCAGCAGCAGTAGCAATAACACCAATTTCTATTGATGCATATTTTGCAGCTATACCTCTACGACCACCAAGTCTTCCTTCTAAATATGATCCTACTGAAAGTGAAGCTCTTGTATAAGGAGATAATGATAATGCATAACCTGCTATTACTGGCCCATATTCTTTTAAATATTCTTTAATTTTTCCAATACTTTTTATATTTCTCATTAAAATAGTATCTAAAGTNNCAGGCTCTTGCATATAATATACTTTTAATAAAGTTTTAAAAAGATAATTATACTTATAATTATCAAATAAACAAACCTTTTTATAAAAATTTTATAAATATTTTTAATATCCTAATCTAAAAAAGCTAATACAAAATAATAAACACTACAACACCAACTATTATTAAAATAATAACCCAAATTGGTATTGNNNNAAACAAAGATTTATTAGATGTTGTAGTTATACTCTGGTATTGAACTATATGAAGATGTATTAGAAGTTGATGAAGTTGATGTGGTAGGAATATTATTTATATTATTGGTAGTAGTTGTAGTAGATTGCCTTATTTGATAAGGTAATGGTGTTATTGCCATATATATTGAACCTTGTCCATTTGAAATATTATTTAATCCAAACCATGCTAAATAAGGATTATTATTTGAAATTGTTGCTCTTGCAATTATTGTAAATTGAGTTGTATAATTAACAATTGATTGTTATTCTGTACCATTCCAATAATATACACTTAATAAACCAGGTCTCCATGCAATTTAACATATCCATTATTCCATGATTTGTGGAAGATCAACTGTTCATATATTGGTAAATTAAATGTCAAATTTTGATTAATTGTTAATACTCCATTATAAAATTGATATAATGAATTACCAACAAAGCCAATATCCGTTGCACTTAAAAATTCAATATTTCCATTATTCATGTTTACTAAAGCATAAGTACCATTTAGAAATTGAACAGCTACAAGACCATTATTTGCACTTAAAATACCAGCAATACCTGGAATATTTAAGGATTTAATAACATTACCTGAAAGTGTTAATTCTTCAAGTATTTTCTTATTATATGTAAGGGATAATGTAGGTTCATAAACTAAATATATATAATTTCCATCAGTACCATAACTCATTTCCTTCACGCTTGTTGTTAAATTAATAACAGGTCCCCAAACATTATTATTTAATATTGAAGCTTGAAGAAGAATTGTTAAATTATTGCAACTATAACTTCCAATTGGCACACCAGCCCATAGCATCATTAATGATCCATTNTTTAATTCAACTAATGCTGGACTAGCTTCTCCCAAATCATTAAAATTTGGTAAAGGTGCATTCATTTCTTCAGTTCCATTAAATACTAAACCATTAATAGTTGCAATTGATGATTTCAATTCTGTATAATAAATATAAACAAGTACCTTTATAACTAGTTATTGAAAACCCATAACCAAATCTAGAATTATTAGTTATTATAATAATTGATGTATTTGTATATTGTTGGCCATTTAAATTTGTTTGTGCCTATTATTGGTGTACCTAACATTATCAAAGATAATATAAAAATAATAGCTATTGCCTTAAATTTATTTTTCATATAATTTTCTATTATTATTTATTTTTAAGTATTAAGGTTATTGAAAATTTGCTATAAAAAATTAATAAAATCCAAAATTTTTATAAATGATATGAAATCAATAAGCGATAGTGTAATAGAACTTATTATTGTAATTATTAAAATAATATTTGTAATATTAGTTTTCTTTAATGTATTAAAAGGTCTTAGTTATGCAGGTAGACCAACGCCATCGTTTGGATATGCATTATCAGGAAGTATAAGTTTTATGGTAAATCCAATAGCACAGGGAATAGCCGATGCTTCAACAATTGCAAATGATGTATTAATAGGAATTATTGCTGCTACGGCTGAGGCTGGTATAGTTAAAGGAGTATTATGAAAATTATAATGCGAATATAGAATATTTAGAGAGTATAGGATTTAGTGAAGAAGATATACAGAATATGGATTTGAAAGATCTGTTATTTGAGGATCTTCAGAATGGAGGATCTGCATTAGGTCCTATTGCGAAAGATGTTATAAATTCATATAGAACAGTATTTTTAAATCCTTTAGGTGGTGGTTTATTATTTGGAACTATTGGTTTAGATTTATCATCTGAATCTTTAAATAATTTAGCTCATGCATTACAAGGACCAATTTTATATTATTTAGTTTCAGAAGGTTTAGTAGTTGTGAATTTGAGTAATATAGGTGGTTCCCAGATAAATGAAATGCTTAATGATTTAAATCAATCATATGTAAATAATATAGAACAACAGCAATTTGCAGTAATCCAACATCATCAGCATGTCAAAATTTATATGCAACATATTTAGTTGCAAAATATTTATCCTTTACATATGGAGAAACACTGGGACAAAGTGTAACTATAGCAAGGAAATCATAATGAATATGTATTATTATTATTTGACTATAATAGTACATATAATGTTACATTAAATGATGTTTTATGTATGCTGGAAATGATGAAATATTATAATTATATTCCATTGGAAGTTATGTATGGACATAAGGTAATAGCAAATAGTACTAATAATATCGCCTGTCAGATTTTAAGCAATGTAAATAGTAGTTTAATGTCAGAAAATCCACAAGATTCAAATAATGTATATAATAAACTATTAGTAAACTCTTTAGAAATAAATAACAGCAGTGGTAAACCTTATCTATTAAGTTCAACTAAAAACAACCCTTCACCAAATCAAGTTACAATTATTCCAGGTAATCTAACATTACCTGAATGGTATAATAATAGAATATACATATGAGGGAGGAAATAGGGTAATTCTATTAACATCAATTTCTGGGGGAAGTTAGTTTATAAATTACAAAGTTTTTAGATTTATAATGGAAACTGGAGAACTTTTAAAGATAATCCTAGCATTAATATTTATTGTACTAATATTAATATTTGTTTTTGTCATATTGGGACAAGAAATAGGGCTAAATATAAAATATTTGCAAACTATCCATCTAATAAGAGGAAATGGATAAAAGAAACTCAATTAGAAACATTTTTAATAGCAATATACTTCTTTATAGTTGCTTTAGTATTGTTAGTAATATTTATGTACTTTTATTTCAAAGGTGGAGTAAANTTATTTAAAAGCATAAATCAAACAAATGGCACAAATGTTGTAAATAGCATAAATAGTAATAACTATGGCTGATAATGCAATAAATTTTATAAGATTTTTAATTATTGCAATAGTAATAATAATTTTAGCAATATTATTTTATTATTATATAGTAAATAATTCTATGCAGGTAAATGTAACAAGTGTTGGGTATAAAGTATTAAATCAATCTGGATTAGGATAATAAGAAAGGGGATTCTCTTATTAAAATAATTTTTGATATAATAGTATTAATTGTATTGGTAGTTTTAATATATAATATTATTACGGCACTTATTGGATTATCTATGGGGAAAGATTTTGAATATATCGGATATTTAAATTCAATTCTGATGCTATAAATAATAATGCTACTGGACAGATATTTATAGATAATTATGATTATAATTATGTTTTTGTATTGACATATAACACTGGATGGTATTTACAATTATATCATTGTTTTCCTCCGAACGTTGTTGTAGGTCTTTTATCTGTTAAATTAGTATATTGGAATGTTTCTACAACAGATAATGGAAAAACTATCATATTTGCACCAGCATTAGCATTTTGTAAATTAATAAAACAAAGATCATTGGATAATGTAAATGAAAGAAATATAAACATAAACGGATTAAATGATAATGCAGGTTTATTAGCATATTCTGAGAATAGTAATTTAAATGTTTTTGACCTTTTTTATAAATGTAATAATAAATACTGTTAGAATGCTTCAAATACCATCATCAATGGTTCTTACTATAATAAATGATACAAATATAACATGTAATAGTAATAGATGTACGTTTATGTCAACAATTAATGAAAATAGTAATACATATGAAGAAAGTAGTAATATATATTGTTCTCCATATTCAAATATGAATTCAAATAGTTTAACATATAATCCATCGGTATGTGTTGAATTATCAGGATTTCCACAAAATGCTGAAGTACAGCTTAGTAATATAGAAGGTGAAATAGTAGATGCTGCTACATTAGGAAGTCTCTTTCTGGGGGTAGATTTTCCAATATTATTATTAGCAGGTTCTATTACCACCAACAGTAATGTATATAGATGTAAATAGTAATGATGGAACGGCAGATATTAATATATATATAGGAGAAACTGTTTCATAGTATGGATGATGAATTATTAGATTCAACAATAGCATCAATATTTTTAATAATTGTATCGTTAATAGGAATATATTTTCCATATATCTGTTACAAGAATATTTGGTACTCATAATCCTTATTTAATATTAGAAGTTGCTGGTTTTATTACATATTCAACATCAGAACCTGGAAATATGAGTGCAGCATTTTTAGTAACTAATGGACCAACCTTTTTCTATGAATTTAGGATAATTCCTCCTATACAATCATCCACTCTGTTTATTCCTTTATATAATAATAATGATTTTTTAGTTAGTATTGGAGTATGCTATGTACGTGATTTATGGCAACAACTTGCAGATGATGCACTAAATTCTTTTATAGCTGAAGGACTTTCATATTAACCATGATTAAAGAGTTTTGGTTCAACAAAATCTATAATAGAAGTTTTAAATGGCATATCTAAAAACATACAGCAATTGCTAAACAAGCATTAATAAATTTTGGCATTGCATATACTTCATATACAAACAATCTGCATAATTGAATATTCATATGGAAATCATAATATATGGGGAGATATTTTTAATGCATTGCAATCTTCAGTAGGGCCTTCTTTATGGGCTGCTGGAGAAGCTACTATAATGCAAGTTGTAGATATGGTATTAGATGAAACTTTACCACTTCCAGCCGATTTTGTAGCTGGTTTTGCATTTAATATGGCATTTTCCTCAGCAATCACTTTAATACAATATTAGCAAGCTACAACAAATCCATATACATATTGTTATTATAATCAATTTATAAGTCAAGGTAAAACTTTTTTTGGTCTACTTCCAAATGGTAAATATACAGTATATCAACCATATTTAACATTATCAATATATTATAAGCCAAATTTCACATTTTATAATGGATGTTATGGTAATGATAATGATTATTATTTATGTAATACAAGCTTTACATATATCTATATTTCAACTGAAGAATCAGAAGATAATAGTCTTGTAAATCAGTTGAAGGAAATATAAATAATGAGGGTCAAGAAGAATTTCCAGAGTTTATTGTTATATCAAAGGTTGGTGTAGAATATGGAGGCCCATATCTAAATATATCAGTATTATCTTCTGAAACATGAGATCATTATCCTTAAAAGATATAATTGAAAATATAGCTGCTGCAGTTGTTATAATATTTACATTTTTTATTGTAGCAATATTATATGCGTTTTTTAATATTGAATCATATTTCAGAATATACTTATCAGCAATTTACTAATAGTTTATTGATTGATAGATTAAATTTTTGTTTATATGAAAATACAGGAAATCCATTATTATTATTTTATGCTCCAAATTTGCAGATTATTAATGAATATAATAATACATATCAACAATGTTTCATGAATGTATCTGGAACACTTTATTATTATAATAATCAAACAAATCAATCAGATCAAGTTAACTATACATATCTAAATTTTTCTTATGATGATTATATATATTTCTTTTTCTATGATATTAACAATATAAATAACTCATATTCTTATGATCCATATAACCTTAGTTTTGAAAATGATATAAATGTAAATCCAAATTATAATGCATATAATATTAATAATGTTAGTTATCATATGATGGAAGTTTAGCATCTTTAGATAAGTTTTTAATCAATTATTTCAATAATTATAGTTTATATATATTTAATGAAACAGAAAATGCATATGAAAACTATCAAATTATAAATAATACTGCAATATATTATGATTATGCAGATGGGGATTATTATAGTGAAATATATATACAACCAATAGCTTCATATTATATTACTTTACCAGAATTTGATAGTGCAGAACCTGTAATAGTATCTTTATATGGATTAGGACAATCTTTATATGAATGGAATATATAATGAAACATGTAATACGATTGCCGGAGGCCAAATAAATANNTCTTCTTGTCAAATTAATTAAAGTACAATGAAAATACAAATTGGTTTCTTTTTATCATTTATCATACAATATTAATTATTATAAGTAGTATCCTTTATATTTATTTTTGGTATATTTTCATATGGAAATCCAACACTAAATAATATTGCAGATTTAAATACTGTTGGTATTTAATATAAATCTGCAAATGGTTTTTTGGATTCTTTAATTTACTTTGATGATGGTAACTAGTTCCTGTAATAGATATATATGCAGGGTTTTATAATGATACAGAATTGAATAAATTTATAATAAATGAGTTGGTAAATGATGAATTATATTATTTAAATAATTCAGCTACAATTTTATCGTTCTATTTAAATAATTATTCAGTTATTGGAGTATGCCCAAATAAAGAATATATACCTTATAATGTTTATTTAGATGGTAACTTCGATACATTCTATGTTTGTCCGCCAACAGTATTATATAATTTTTATGTAAATTACAGTTATAATATATATAGTTCATCTAATCAATTAACTTAAAGTTAATAATTTTAAAATTCATTGATTTTATATGAAAACATCTTTAGCACCATTAGCATTATTAATAGGAGTAATAATTTTAGTTCTCTTTGGTATCTATTATTTAAATTCTCAGATGGAACTTTCAACTCAATCTTTAAAATATTTAAGTGAAGATTATATTGCATATCAGGGATTTTTATATTTATTATTTGTTTATATTCCATTTGATATCTAGATATAATTTAATAAATAATCTTTTAACAAATATTTTTTACCCTGTTTATAATCAGGTTTATGTATTTGAAAATAGTATTCCATATTATTATTATTACTCTTGTGAAATTCCTTTTTTATTTAAATACAATATAAGTAATCCTATAATTTATCCTGTTTATACTATTGGAAATAATTATTATATAAATTATTCATTATGTGTTCCAATAATTCCTTTAGATAATTTTAGTGATAAAAATAATAATATTTTTTATAGTGTTGCAAATACAGTAGAGAAAAATTTAAACGAAGAAATTGGAATTTTAAATTTTAAATATGCAAATTTTCCACATAGGTTTTTATTATGACAGTTGTATTAATAGTTTTGTATTATCAAATCCTCAATATTCTTTCTTTGTATTAAGCAAATATGAAAGAAATTTATCTTTTCCTCAATTAAATAATCGAATAGATTATTCAGTATACCCATTTTTATTATATTATAATGAATTAATTGATTATTTATATAATCAAACATTTCAATTCATATATTATAATTTAGCAAATCAATCACATTATATATATTTATATCAAAATTCGTATTCTAATGAAACAGTTGGTGATAATTTATACTTAGATTTGTCGTTTAATAATCCCTATTATATGTTCTGGATTTTATACATCTCAACCTATACCATCAGAATATCCAGGCATTACAAATGTAACAATTGTAATACCATGTGAATCTGTTGGACAGATCGTAAATAATCAATGTATTAAAAATGATACATATAGTGAATATATGAATGAATGCTTATATTCAAATATAAAAAATATATTGTTAAATTATCAATCATATAATATAAATAAAGAGAATATATTCAATGAACATTGGTATAACATAACGAGTGTAAATATGAGTAATGAAGAAAATGTAGAAGTTAATAAAAGTTTTGTTGAAAATATATTAGAAAATTATACATATTATACTGACGGATATTATCCAGCTCTTCAACACCTGTACATCTTCAAATAAATTATAGTAATGTTAGTTGTTCTATATATAATGAAACATTACAATTTGGACCATATAAATATTATTCTAATTGTTCATCAGCACAAGACTATTTATCGAATTTATGTATAATTGAACACACATGCTATGCAGTGAAAGCACACGGATATTCAGGAGTTTATTTTTTTAATGCTATTTGTTTTGTTCCAGAAACAAGTATAAATAATCAATTTACATACAATTACTATTTATATGAATTTTTAGAAATAAATAATGAAACAATAAATGATTATTGCGATAATTTATATTGTTATATAATAGGATAAAAGTATTTTTATAAAATATATCTATCCTTTTTCTTACATTCTTGAATTTTTCATTTGCTTCTTTTACTAAATTATAAAAATATTCTTTGCTTACTAATAATTTTCTATTTTTTGATACAATTGTTTCAATTTTTTCATTTCCAACAATTTCAACCATTACTCTTTTATCGTTTATTAAAAATATTCCAGAATGTTTAAATCCAGATTTTCTTGCAATATTTAATAATTCATATGCTTTTTCTATATTTTTTGAAGATACATGCAAAATAAATGGTTCTTGATTTAAAGTATATTTTTTCATCATAATTTTTATATACTTCTAACAATTTATTCCATATATAATAGAAAATTACATAATAATGTGATTTAAATAAAAATTCTGCATCGAATTTTTTTCCACTTTTTGGTATTTTTAATAAAATTATCCTGCCCGCACATGAAGATGTTGTAAAAAAGAAATCTAATGAATTAATAAGATCTAAGATATGGTATATTGGTTGATCTGCTAAATATTTTTCCTTAGCTTCTTCAAGTTTTCTCATATGATATATTTTTAATTTATTAAATTCATCCATATATTATGGATAAAGAAAAGATAATATTAAATATATTATTCCTAGCATTTTCTATACCAGTAATTTATCTAATATATTATTCATATTCAACATATTTTAGTGAAAATAAGATGGTAAATCCTGAAAATATATATAATTTATACATATCAAACTTTACTGTAAGTGGAGATTATTTTTCTTTTAATGTAAATAATCCAAACAATAATTCTGTTGAAATATATTTTTCATATTTAGGATTAAGAAATTCAATTAAACATCATCAATAATTACTTCTGGAAATTTTTTACAAAATATATATATAATACAACCAGGTAATCATATTACATTACAATATAATTTTGAATTGGATGAACAAACAAGATTGACAATTATTCAATGGGAAAAACTTGGTGGAATTTTATATTTAACATTATATTATTCATCTGTAGGAAATAATTCTGTTAATGGAATAATAAATTATCAAATAGAAAAAAGCTAGACTTTATCAAGATCGCTTATTGTAAATATCTTTACTTTATTGCTACTCTTTTGTATACTATCTATACATAATATATATTTTATACTTGTACTTTTTTCTATTTCTTCTAATAGTTCTCTTGTTAATATTCCATCCTTTACGATACAAGCTAGATTATTATGTTTCAATATTGTTTCATCCAATTTATCTACAGGTACTTTATTTAATATATTGAAGTTTTCATCCAATAATAAAGCCTGATCAGTTTTAAATAAATCAGTCTATATATGGTTTTAATTTTTGTAATATTGAACTTTTATTCTTTTTTCACTCCTAATATTTTTTATGTCCTCAATATTTCCTTCTAATTTTTCATAATATGCCCTAATTTGATCAAATGATATCTTATTCTTTAATGCCTTTAATATTTCTTTTCCAGATAATTCTTCAACTTCTCTTCCAGGTTCTGGTTTTGCTACAAAATCAATATCAACACCACTTAGCATGCATTCTTTTACTAATAAGTCTCCACCTCTATCTCCATCAAAGAATGTTGTTAAAATTTTTTTCTTTGATAAATCAACTATTGTTTTTGGAACATTTAATCCATTCAATGCTATTACATTTGTAATTCCATATCTTAAATGATTTAATACATCTGCTCTTCCTTCTACTAATATTATTTCTTCAGATTTATCTACTATCGGGTCCTGCAGGTAATTTTTCAGGTCCATATTCAATTAAATGTTTTCATATTATGCGAATATTCTAAATATAATAGTAATTCTTTTGGATCTGGTAATTCTTCATTTATTAATTTTCCTAATAATTCTCTAGCTCTTTCCAATATTTGTTGTACTTTTGTTTTTCTTATATCTTCTATTTTTTGTACTTTTATTGTTGCATCTAGTTGTCCTATCCTTGTTACAGTTCTCAAATGTTGCTGCAATTAATGCAGTTTCAGATCTATTTAAACTTGTTGGTATCCTAATTTCTCCAATTGTTTTATCATTTTCTACCTTAAGATCTACATCTATTCTTCCAACTTTTCCAGATCTTTGAAATTTCCTTAAATCCATTTCTGATCCTAATAGTCCCTCTGTTTGCCCAAATATTTGGTGCTATTACAGTCTGATTTTCTCAACTACTCCATCAATATATACTGATGCATGTATCATATACTTTATCTAAGGTGGTGTAGGCTTTCCATTATTAAATATTTTTAGGAAAGGTATTTAACTATTGAAATTTTTATACCTCCAGGTGGTATAATAATACTATAAAAAATGAAATCAAAATTTATTATATGACATCATCAGAAAAAATAACAATAAGTGTTCTAAAAGCTGATTTAAGAAGTTTAGTTGGAAATTCAACAATTCCAGAAATATTTGAAGAAACAGCTTCAGATATATTAGATAAATATAAGGGGGAAAAAATATTTGATTATTTTGTATCTCATGTTGGGGATGATTTAAATTTAATAATATTGCATAATAAAGGGGAAAATAATAGGGAAATACATCAAATTGCATTTGAAACATTTAAGAAAAATTGCTGAAATTGCAAAAGAAATGAATTTATATGGTGCAGGGTTGATTTATTAAAAAATGAATTTACAGGTTCATTAATTGGAATGGGACCTGGAGTTGCAGAAATGGAATTTACATTAAGATCTTCAGAATCAATAATTGTATTTGCTGCAGATAAAACAGAATCTGGAGCATTTAATAATCCTTTATTCCAAATGTTTGCAAATCCATTTAATACACCAGGTTTGGTAATTGATCCTGATATGAGACCTGGATTTAGATCTGAAGTATGGGATCTATATAATCATAAAAGAATATATCTGCATTCTCCAGAAGAAATTTATGATTTATTATTACTAATTGGAACATCTGAAAGATTTGCTATAAAAAGGGTATATCCAAGATCTGATAAATATCCAAAGGATGAACCTGTGGCAGTTTCTTCAAAAGAAAGATTATATGAAGAGGCTGGAAGATATGCTGGAAAAGATGATCCAGTAATGATTGTAAGAGCTCAAAAAGGATTTCCAGCTGTTGGAGAAATATTAGAAGCATTTTCATTTCCATATATGGTAAATGGATGGATGAGGGGATCATATTGGGGTCCTTTATTACCTGTAAGTTTAAAAAATGCGAGAGCAACAAGATTTGATGGTCCTCCAAGGGTAATTGCATTGGGATTTCAAGTAAAAAAAGATAAATTATATGGACCAGAAGATATGTTTGATGATCCAGCAATTGATTATACAAGAAATAAAGCATTAGAAATTGCAGATTACATAAGAAGACATGGTCCATTTGAACCACATAGGGTATCCTATGAATATCTATTAACAACTACAGTAAACCCCATATTAGATAAACTAATTCAAAGATTTGAGGATATAAAGTAAGGAAGGTATTATTTTTAAATATATTTTTTTTAACAATAATAAATGGGTCTTGAATATATATATGCAGTCTGGCTATTGCATGAAGCTAAAAAAGAAATAAATGCAGATAATATAAAGAAGGTATTAACATCAGTAGGAATAGAACCAAATCATGCAATGATAAATGCTGTATTAGCAAGTTACAGGGAGTTGATTTGGATAAAATAAAGGAAGAATCATTATCATTTGCTCCAGCACAGCCTGACTGACAGAGCAAACCCAGAGCAAAAGAAAGAAGAAAAACAAGAAAATAAGGCAGAAGAAAAGAAAGAAGAGCAAGCATTAGAAGGTTTATCATCGTTGTTTGGTTTCTAAAATTTATAAATTTCTATATATAATTTTATTTTAAGGTGACTGATTCAGATAAGATTTATAGGGGCATTATCTTGGCAAAAAAGGAATTGATTAAGTTGGGAGAGGAGAAGGAAAATTAATATTCTAGAAAGAAAGCATTATATAAGGAAAGAAAGGAATTACTGGAAAAATTGAAAGAATTGAGAAGTTAAGAAAGAAGAATATAGTAAAGTATTAGATAATTTAATGGAAGAAAGAAAAAAAACATTAGAAAAGTTAGAAGAATTAAAGAAAAAATTGGATGAGATAAAACAAGCAAGAAAAGATATATTTAAGAATAAAGATATTGCAAAAGATATAGGTAAATATAAAAAAGAGTTGGAAACATTAGAGTATGTTTTACAGACTGAAGTTTTATCATATTCCCAAGAAAAGAAAATTTGGAACAGAATAAAATATTTAAGAAAACTTTTAGGTAAATATGAAGAAATATCTTCTGTTTTACAAGAAATTGATAAATTAAAAGAAGAATATAATGCTTATAATCTAAATTATCAATAATAGGTCAAAATATTAGAAAAAATATCGATGAAAGAAAGGTTATAAAAGAACAAATAAAACAAATAAAGGAGAGATTAACACAGATAATGGATAAATATAATAAACTTAAAGAACAAATAAAACAAATAAAAGATAGAATAAGAGAGCTTGAAGATAAATTAAATGAAGATTTACAAAGATATATAAGTAAGAGATTACAAAAACAAACAATTGAAATATCAGATGAGGAAAAGAATAAAATAATTGAAGAATATTCAAAGATACAACAAAAAATTATGAATGGTTCTGAGCTATCAATGGATGAAATATTAGTAATGCAAAAATATGAATTATTAAAGAAAAGGAGTGCAATCTAATTATGAAAAATTATATCCAAAAAGATCTTTAGAAAGTCTGGGTTTATTTAGAAAAAAATCTAAAATTGGTGGGAGATATTTTTGGACTTCTGATAAAAATAGAGAAATTGTGGAGATCATGAAAATTATGGTTTTATAAATAATCCTGTTGGAAAAAAATTGGAATATAAAGAAGTATGGGAAAGCTTTTCAAAATATTTAAATAAAAGGGGAAATGCAATAATAAATAGATATCCTGTTGTAGCAAGATGGGAGAGATGATATAGATTTTGTAAATGCATCAATTGCAGATTTTCAGCCATGGATTGTGGAAGGATATACAGAGCCTCCTTCAAAAAAATTAACTGTTCCTGCATTTTGTTTAAGATTCAATGATGTAAGAAATGTTGGATTGACTCGAAGACATTATACTGGTTTTGTAATGATTGGACAACATGCATTTGTAAGACCTGAAGAATATGATATGAATCAATATTTCTTAGATCTATATTATTGGTTTGAAGATAATAATTTTCCAATGAATGAATTTATATTGTCATGAAGATAAATGGGAAGGTGGAGGAAATGGTGGTACATCAATTGAATTCTTTATAAGGGGTTTAGAAGTTGCAAACNAGGTATATATGCAATATAAAATTATTAATAATGAATGGATAGAATTGGATAAATTAAAAGTTTTAGATATGGGAATGGGACGAGAAAGGGTTTCAGGGATCACAAATGGTACAAGTGCATCATATGATAATGTATTTCCAAAAACAATAAAATTCATTTTGAGTTAATATAAAATATGAAATTGATTTAGATTTATTATCAAAAATTTCAATGTATTCTTCATTATTTGATTTTGAAAAAAATGATATAAAATCTTTTGAAGAATTTTTAAAGGAAAAAGGAATTGATCCAAAGAATAATATTGAAATAATGAGGGCAATATATTCAATTTCAAATCATATTAGATCATCAAATATTGCAATATCTGTTGGAGCATTACCTTCAAATATTGGTGGAAATTATAATTTAAGATTGATTGCAAGAAGGATGTTTTATTTTATTGATAAATATTTTGAAATAAATGATATAGAAGATTTTTTGAGAAAATTATTAATAAAAATTTCTGAAGATTGGTATGAAGAAAAATTAAAGGGAAATATAAATGAAATTGTTGATATATTAAAATATGAATATGAGAAATATTGTAGAAGTAAAGAAAAATGCCCAAAAAATTTTAAATAATTTAAAAAATATTGATACAAAGAAAATATTTGAATTATATACATCATATGGAATTTCTTTAGAAATTATAGAAGATATAAATCCAAATATAAAAATAAATAGAGAAGAATTAAATAAATTAATTGAAGAACATAAAGAAAAATCTAAAAAAGTAAAAAAGGAAGAAAAATTAAATTTAAAATTAAATTATCCAGAAACATGATAAACCATTTTATGAATCATGGAAAAAATATTATGAAATTGGAAAATTAATAGGAATAGAAAATAAACATTCTAAATTTGATAGAACTGTATTTTATCCAACAAAAGGTGGTCAGGTAAATGATACTGGATATAGTTTAATTTAGATGAAATAAAAAATTATTCAAAGGAAATTTTGAATAAGTATGATTTCCCATATTATGTAAAAGAAATATTAAAAGTATTATTTAAATGGTAATAAAATTGAAGGATTTGAAAATTATTTTGCAAAAGTTATCGATGTAATTGAACTATGAAAAAATAATATTACACAAAATAGATAGAAAACATTAATTGGCATAGAAATTCAAATGTTTTACAGAATTACTTGTATAAAGATAGAAGATATAGAATATCAAGGCATCATACTGCAACACATATTTTACATAAAGTTTTAAGAAAAATATATGGAAATCATATATGCGCAGGCTGGAGCCGAAAAAAACGAATATGAAGGAAAATTGGATGTTACTCACTATAAGGTACCTTCATATAATGAAATAAAATTAATTGAAAGAGAATTAAATAAAATAATATTGGAAGGAAGGAAAAAAAATAAATTTTATTTATTAAGAAATGAGGCTGAAGAAAAATATGGATTTACAATATATCAGGGAGGATTCATACCACAAACAAAATTAAGAATTGTTGAAATAGAAAATACAGATGTTGAAGCATGTCTAGGAACACATTTAGATAATACATTAGAAATTGGATTAGTAAAAATAAAAAGTGTAGAAAAAATTGCAGATGGATTAATAAGGTTTAGATTTGTTGCTGGTGATAGGGTTATAGAAGAATTTGAAGATTATGAGGAAAAAATTTTGGATATAAAAAATAAGTATAATATTGACATAAATAATTTAAATAATTATATTGAGAAAATAAGTAAAGAAAGGGATGAATATAATAAAAAATTAAATATAATATTGGAAGAATATATTAAAAACAATATAAAGGATGGAAAATTATATGTAGAAACTAATTTATATGTTTCAGATAGAATAAAATATATTTTAAAGTATAAAGATTTAATAAATGATATTAATTTAAAGTGTAAAGATGGAATTATTAATTTAAAAGAAGGGGAAAAGAAAGTTGATAAATTTTATAAAAAGAAAGTAAATTAATTTTTATAAGCGGCGGTGCCCGAGAGGTCAAAGGGGGTCGGTTTAGGTCCGATTGGATAAGATCCGCCAGGGGTTCAAATCCCTCCGCCGCATTATAAATATTTACATATATATATCGAGTATTTTAATCTCTTTAGGGGTTATTTTAGATTTTTTGCAAACGTTTTCTCCATTAATAATAATATACCAACCAATTCTTTTCATTCCGGTTTTTTCTATAATTTTTGGATTTATGAAATTATTTTTAATAAAAGCAATTATATCATCTAATTTAGCTTTTTTTAGATTTATAATATAAGATCTTGGCTTTATATCTTTATTAAAAGTATCAGTTCCACAGAAACCTATAACATTCATCTCTTTTAGTTTATCTTTTTCTCCATAAATTGTTATATCTGATGTAATAATTAAGTTATTTAAANGTACATAGAGTGGTANNTCTCTTGTATATCCTATAGCTAAAGAAAAGTTACCATCAAGCGGGATGGGATGACTATATGTTCCATATGGTGGGGTAGGTATTATGATTACTTCAGGATAATATATATCTTTTCCTTCTTTATTTTTATATATTTCTAATATTTTCATAATACCCCTTTTTGTTTTAAAAGTATAAAATTTAGATTCATCATAAAATTTAGAGTCATCAGGAAATGACTGTGCATATATTTTATATGAGCTTATGCCTTCTCTTTCTATTTTGTAAACTCTTGGATTAAGTAATAAATCTTCTAGCATATATTATCAAATAGGAACAAAAATTTATATGGACCCGCGGGGATTCGAACCCCGGACCTCTCGGACCGCAACCGAGAATTCTGTCCATGCTGAACTACGGGTCCTATATATATTATATCTTTGGTAGTATTAAATTTCCAAATTTTTCATATTTATTCAATTTAAAGAATAAACCGGCTAAATAGGATAAATATGCATCATAAATATCTTTATATTTAAATACATTTGAAAAATATTGATATTTCAATTTTAATATTTTTTCTACAGCTCTTGGAAATGTTTCATATACTTCTATATTCTTATTAATTTCTATTATTTTACTTTTTAATAAATTAGCCCTTTCATATAGTAATTTCATTGATTTTAAAGATAATGGTAATGGTTTAAATCCATATTTATATCATAATTTTTCTTCTATTCTATATGGATATTCATAGCTTAAAGGAGCATCAATAAATATATATTTGAACTTTTCGTTTACTATTAAATCTTAATATTTCTTCATTTTTATTTAATATTCCAAAGGTTGGTTTTTTAGTTAAAGTAAAAATATCCAGTTCTATTATTTTCCTTTGCAGATAGATCTAAACCAAGTATCATTCCCTATAAACAAATTTATATGAAGTATCATCATATATCCTTTTCAAAATTCATTTAATCTAAATAATATATTTAATATTACAATAACTTGTGATGAAATATAATTAATATCCCCTAAAGAAATTTTTATTACATCATTTTCTATTTTTTTCTTTATATCTTTTGGTATTCCTAATAAATCTCCAATAATAAATACTGGATTTTCAATTTTAACATTTTCAATAAATTTTTCATCCTTATCTAATAAATATATATTCTTTCCATTATTTTTATATTCATTTAATAAATCGAAGAAATCAATTTTATCAACATATATACCTGGAAATGATTTTTAATATTCTTTTTATTATATTTTTTTAATGATATTGATAATAATGGTAGATATATCCTTTTTTGACCATGGAGTATTTATATCAGATTCTATTCTTATTAATCTAGGAGGAACTGGCTTTCCATTTAAATATAGATCAAATCTAATATTTTTTCTTAATCCATTTGATACAAAAAAGGCATGTATAATTGAATTAATTGCAATATCTAATCTTCCAGAATAATATATATTTTTAAAATTTCCGTCGGTTCTTATTGTATTTGAATAAAAAATAAATGTTCTCATAAGTCAAATTTTAAATAAAATCTTATAAAAAATGAGATAATAATAAAATCATATGAAAAAACTAAAATTATTTGCATTATTGATCTTAATATTTAATTTTTTAATATATATTCGCAAAATTATTCACCAACATTATTTAATATTCCAATAAATTCAATAAATGTAAATCAATTAAATCTGTATAATTTAGGACAAGGGTCTTATGGTTATTTTTATATTTTATATTCTTCATATTATTTTTATTACCCAATAAATTCATCAAATCAATATTTCAATATATATTTTAATTCAATAATTCCTTTAAATTTTTATTTAATGAATCAACAAAATTTTCAAAGTTTTCAAAATGGTGGGAATTTTAGTTCAATTTATCAAGAATATACAAATTATATAGAACAAAGTATATTTTTACCTTCAGGAAATTATTATATAGTAATTTACAACAATAATACATCAAAATGCATATTATAATCTTATATATAGTTTAACAAATCAAAGTGAAAATAATATTTATTCCCCAATAGGAATTTCTGATTATGGTATATATATTAGTAATGGAAATATTTATGGATACAATATTACAACAAATGAAGTTATTGGAGAAGTTTATTTAAATAATTTTAGTTCATATGTTGATCCTTTATGTTCTAATAATTTTATAGGTGAAAATTCTGGTTCTATACAATTAAATGCTATTTTAGAATTAAGTAATGGTCAATTATTATTGGTTACAAAATGTTTTATTAATAAAGAATATTGGATATTATGAATTTGCTGATAATTTATGGAATTTTACTTCTTTAAATTCTTATTTATTAGGAAATTTAATTAGAGGTAATGGAATAATAAGTAATTATGATAATGAATATTTTTATGTATATGAAACAAATAAACGTTGTTCTGCAAAATCCATTAAATGTATACTTAATAATTAATGTTACTCAAAACAATTCTTATCCAGAAATTCAATTTGTATATAGTTTTGATGGACAAAATATATATTGGTATGATAATGTTACATTATTAATTCCATCAAATGGTAATATAATTATTTCTCCATATTTTACAGGTTCTAATAATATAGAAGATTTAGAATTTGTTATCGGAGGACCTGGATACGGAACCTGTATAGATATAAACAATAATAGTGGATATTTAGGTTTATATTATTTATATAATAATCAATATCTTACTCCGGATCCATCAATATTCAATTTTGGTTTTAATACACAAGAATCTTCTTCAAATATTTATGAAAATATAATATCTCAAGGATTTGTAAACTTACTTACAGATTATTTTTATCCAGAATTTTTGGGAAGTACAAACACTTTAAATTATAATATATCAGTTTATTATTCTTACAATAATTCATATATAAA
Source organism: Candidatus Nanopusillus massiliensis (assembly GCF_920984865.1). Taxonomy (NCBI): domain Archaea; kingdom Nanobdellati; phylum Nanobdellota; class Candidatus Nanoarchaeia; order Nanoarchaeales; family Nanopusillaceae; genus Candidatus Nanopusillus; species Candidatus Nanopusillus massiliensis. The sequence goes on from NZ_OV100765.1 coordinate 60,511, forward strand.
TTATCAATATCCATTTGGAACAATTTTTAATATGAATATTCCGGTATATATTTATCAAAACAATACATTATATTTATTAAATAATTTAACAATAAATGGGGAAAATTATAATATTAATTATTCTCAACAGTATGTTAATATAAGTTTGCTTGTAAATAATAATTATAATATTATACAAGCTATATTGAATATTATTTGGTTACTATAAATGATAGTATTGGAATAAATTTCGCAATTTCTGGAAATTTATTTAAATGAAACATATTATAATAATATATATTCCCTTTATGCAAATAATATATTGAATATTTACTTAAATCAAACATATAATTTGAGAAATTATCAGTATTATTGTCCAAATAATATAACATTAAATATAAATAATTCAGAAAGTATAAATCTATCCAATTATTGTTATTTGCAATATCAACTAAATATATCTTTTCCATTCAATTATACAATAAATAATAATACTTATTCTGGAAATAATAGTTTTTATATAAATGCAAATAGTAATATAACTATATTAATAAATTCAATTAATTATATAAATAATCAGGAAAGATTGTATTGCAGTCAAAACAATATTAACTTTAAATATAAATTCTCCAAAAAATATTAATTTAATCAATTACTGTATATATCAATATTTAGTAAATATTAATACACAATTTTTAGTAAATATTTCTATAAATAATTCTGTAAATACTTATGGAAACACTTCTATCTTTTTAAATGATGGAACTTTAATAAATATTTTGCCTTCAAAACATATTTATCCAGGATTCTTTTATAATACAATTTATTATGAAAATGGATATAATTATGTTGTAAATNAACCACTAAATATTGTTATACAGTTTAATAAAGAAATTCAGTATAATTATTTAAATATTGGATTATTGATTGGAGGAATAATTGGAATAATAGTGATAATATTATATATTTTATACTAATGGGACCGCCGGGATTTGAACCCGGGACAACCGTACCCCAAACCGACATCCTTCCAGGCTGGACTACGGTNCCAGATAAAAATATATGAAAAATTAAAATATATAAGGAATAAATCTAAAAGTTTCTTTCATATATTCTTCATATTCCTTTCCAAACTATTCTAACATATATTTTTCTTCTGGAATTACTTCTCCAAAATATATCATTAATGATACAATAAAAGCTCCTAATATTCCTAATAGACTATATGTTACAAAGCCAAGTCCAAAGAATATTATTATTTCTCCGAAATATCCAGATATCCTAAATATTTGTATATACCATTTTTAATCTTTTTTTGATCTTCAACAGTTCCAATAGATGGTAAATAATATCTTCCAAGGGTTGCTTCAGCAATACCTTGTAATGCTAATCCAATTATAAATAATGAAAATCCAATAATATAACCTAAATTGTAATTAAATAGCGAAAAATTATAATAGTAATCTATTGATGCTAATATAACTATAAATGTCATTCCAAATAATACATATAATATAAAACCTACTAAAGAATACAATTTTAATTCTATTATTTTTTCTTTTTCTTCTTTTATTATTATAAATGGCAATATCAATCCTACAATTATTTCTGATATTATAAAAAGAAATAGATATTCTTGTATTCCAAAGTTTATTATCATTTTAATATTATTTTGTTTTTTAAATATAAATTTATACTATCAGTGATTTGAACTGTAACTTGTGGTCAATAATCATTAGTCTATACAACTATAATGGGTTTAAATTATGTTTTATCTTTACTGTAGTTAGTATACTTTGAATTATTTCTAAGTTCTGTAAATTTAGACTCAAACTTTTAGAATAATTACGATGTTGGTGTATATAATGTTGTTACTGTAAATGATAATAGAGTTGCTGTTATATTACTTGGGTTATACGCAATTACTACATAGAGACCTGGACCAACAGAAGATTATCATTTATATAAGTGCCCTGATCATATAAGTAATATTGATATGAGTAACCCTCAGCAAATTGTATTAAATTTTGTAAGTTAAGTACATAGATTTCGACAGGGCTTGATGCTGATACGGTTATGTATATTGTTCCTGAGAAGCCGTTTGGTACAACAACCCATGAATATTCAAAGTAGTCTGGTTGTAATGTACCATCACTAATATCAAACTGTCCCAAGTATGTGAGTATGTTCCAATAAGTATTGTTTAGTTTACTATACTGGCTCTGTAGTGAGCTATATTGTGTTTGTAGTGTCTGATATTGGTTTTGTAGGCTACCATAGTTTGTCTCCAGATTTGTATAGTTAGACTCAAGTGTATTGTATTGACTTTGTAATGTTTGATATTGTATTTGTAAATTTTCGTATATTAGTTTCATAGTTTGCATAATTAAAATAAGTTGTCAACCATAGTACTGCAAATACTGAAGCTGCTATAGCCAAAATAATCAAACCAATCAGATATATCTTAACTGATTTCATAAAAATATTACTAAATAAAATTTTTAAGTATTACTAAAGTTATATACTCCAATTGTCTGCATATATTAACTGTCATGTTTATACCTGATAGCTGGATATATAAAAATCAAATCTATGACGCGGTAATAGCCAGCATGTTAGGTGTTGTTGGAATATATATTATCGTTACATTACCATTAACATATGTGTACTGAGCATTTGGCAATACTTTACTAATGACTAAATAGTAACCACTATTAGCTAGTTGGGTTGTATTTAATGTAATCTCTGTGTTAAATATTGTTGATTCGCCACCATAGTAATATGCAGGGCTTGTAAATGACCATGCTTCCTGTTGGTATAGACTTTCAAAGTAATTAAATTGATCTGGTGTGAATAAAAATAATTCAACAGGGCTTGTTGAGGTAATATTTACAACTATTTCTACATATTTACTGTTTGTTGATAAGTTATATTGTATTGGTAAGTATATATAATACTGAGGAGAAAGACTTTCATTAATCGTTGAAACTGTAATTGTTGTAGGCCCACTGCACCAAATGCTTAGTTCTATAACTAACCAAGTATTGTTTTCAAGTTCTACTGAGCAACCATATGACTGAAAGTACTGGGGTATATTTATGTTTGGACCTGGTATTTCAGTTACTGGACAGGAACCAGTAATTGCATAAGTTGGTCCGTAGCCAATATAATATCCATAGTATGTATAATTGCTATCTTTAAACCTTCCCAATAGATTGAAGCCTCTGATTGTAGGATCTGTGCGTACTTACTAGGTGTGTAGCCACTTGGGTCCAGACTTTCCTCGCCAATAATGAGAAAGCTTTGGTATTGACTTAGGTATTCGTTGAAGTCNTGATCAAAACCGTAGTTAGCTTATTGTAGGGTTCTGGATCATTGTATCAACCTAATGTAGGCAAAGTTGTCTAGCCAAGGACAATGTTGTAATGGCGGAGCACATTTGATTGTCTGTACTGATTTACAATGCTAAAGAATTGGAAAACCCATGTTGAATTTATTGTGGTTTGTTTTATATATGAAGGATAATAAATGACTATGAGTATTATTAATATTAACAAATTTATTATGATACTAGCAATAATTTTACTAATAATAAGTTTTCTAGACCTACTTTTATTTTCTTTTTATAACAATATCCATATTTTCTGTATTTATAATTATCATCAGTCTTCATAGTTTGATGAATACATATATATTTTTATACTTTATGATCTTTTCTAATAATCCTTAGCCGTTTATAAAATATAAAACAATAATCTAATTATAGTTCAACTATAATAAAAGAAAATATAATCATTCTCTAATGAAAAATTAAATGAAAAACTGGTGCCACCGCCGGGTTCGAACCTGTGACCCCTACCATGTCAAGGTAGTGCTCTACCGCTGAGCTACGGTGGCTATTTTCCAATCTTTTTTGATATAATATTTATATATTGTGGGTTTATACTATAAATATATTCATTGTTATTTACTTCTCTTAATAATATACCTTGTTTATGCATTTTATTCAAATATTTTGATATATTATTCCTTGGAAGATTTAATATTTTTGATATTTCTCTTGAGGACATTTTATTTTTATATAATATCTCTAAAATTCGTTTTTGTGTATTAGATAATTTTATATCACCTTCTAAATTTTTTATTTCTTCCAAATCTTTATTTATATTATCTATCCACCTCTTCTAATAAATTATTTAATTCAATAAATATTTGTAACATTATTATTATTCTTTCTTATTAAATTTCTCAATATTTTTTCATCTATATTTATTTTTCCCTTTAATTTTTTATTTATCAATTTTAATATTTCATCTTCTGGAGGGAATTTCATTTCAATCTTTCTATATAATCTATTTAAGAAAGATAAAGTAGCATTCATTACTTGTGGAGATGGATGAATTAGCATTATTGAATGAACAATCTTATTATCATATAAATATTTTAGTTTTTTAGATACATCTTCTGGAAAATTATAATATTCATCTAATATCAATACTATAGGTAATTTATTTTCAAATTTAAAGAAATAAGAACTTAATATATTTATTTTCTTCAATTATTTCATCTATATCTTTATCTTTTTCATATTCTCCATTTATATATATTACATTATAATCATCTGATAGATCTTTTTTAATTTTAAATGCTAAAGAAGTTTTTCCAGATCCAATTGGTCCATATAATAAAAATATTTCTCCATTTATTATTGAATCTTTTACTTTTTTTATTATATCATCTACTCCAACTAAATTTTCATTTGGTCTTATATCTAAAGGATTTTTAGAAAAGCCATATTCTTTCCACCACATCTTATTTTATATTATTTAATAATTCCATATAAGTTGATATTGACCATAATTGATGTAAGGCCCCTACTGGTTTTAATTCGTATGCATTGGATCTTTCTGGTAATGTTCCTATCATTTTTATCAATCTTTCATCAGCTTTTATAATACTATTTATTATATTTTCATATTTTTCCTTATTTAAATTGTATAAGTCTATAGCAGCAATATTATTTATAAAAATCCATGAATCTCCATTATGCATTGATTTTCCCTCATTTTTAAAATAATTATCCTCATTACTATATGGAATAAATTCTTTATCAAATATAGTAAACTACTAATTCCTCCCCATTTTAGATATAAATGAATTAATGAATAATCAAATATATTTTCCCATTCATAATCTTTGAAAAAATCTTTGGCTAAAAATAATAGGATAAAAATACATTGCATCTTATTTTTTTATTTTTTATATCATCATATAATGAATAATCTGATAAATAATTCTTTCTAATTGAATTCTTTATTTTTTCTAATTTTTCTTTATATTCATCTTTCTTTGTATAATTATATAAATTGTCATATGCATTTGCCATTAAAAATTGTATTTCAATTGGATAAATTCTATTTAATGTATCCATCCATGTTTCATTTGGATATGCTTTAAATAAAAATAATTTTTCATCTAAATAATTTTCTTCAAATAGTTTTAGTTTCTCTATTATATTATTTACTAATTTATTAAATAAATCTCTTTCAAACAAATCTTTAAATTGAAATAATCTAAAAATATATAATCCTATTCCATCAGAATTTCCAACATTTTCATTTTTTATATTCATCAATATTCCATCTAATAAAAAATAATTTGAATATTCAATTAACTTATTCTTTACAATATCTTTATTAATATAATATAATCCTTTTAATGAAATTAA
>NZ_OV100765.1:66232-66430 GCF_920984865.1 Candidatus Nanopusillus massiliensis
ATTCTTGAAAATACCATGGAAAACCTGCAGAAATGTTATTATCATAAATAAAAGATAATAATCTATTTTCAATTAAATCCATTCCATTTAAATTTTCTTTATCATTTTTATATATTATTTCTAATTCTTTTGCATAAAAAGAAAATGGCAAATATAGATATCTTTCAAATGGAGGAGATTTTCTAAATAGATAAAATT
>NZ_OV100765.1:66435-111112 GCF_920984865.1 Candidatus Nanopusillus massiliensis
TTACTTTTACCCATTCATTTAATTCTTGATAAACTTCAAATCCCTTTATTATTACTTCATAGATTAAATCACCTTTATTAAATTTTATTTTTACATAATCCTTATTTTTTTCATTATTATATATCCTTCCCCATTCATTTATATCGTATAAATATCTTATATCGAAATAAACATTTAATGTAGAGTATTTATTTGTTTTATACATTAATTTATTATCTATTAATTTATATTCCTCCCNNNCATTTTTATACATTATTTTTATACATTATAATCCNNCAATATTACTTTTTCAATTTCATTATAATTCATATCCCTATTTTCTATTTTTTCTATTATTTTGATAAAATTGTTGTTATAATATTGTAATAAACCGAAATATCTACTGTTATATAGTAAAGGTAAAAACAAAAATCAACCGTTATTATTTATAACAGCATAATTAAAATTTTCCAATTCAATTTCCTTTTCCATACAAATATTTTTGTTAAAAGATTTATAATTATTTTTTTTCATTTTTTAATTATGAAAATACTGTTTTTATCATGGGGNNTGTTTCCTCAAAAAGGTGGTGGATTAGAAAAAGTAACCTATTATTATTTAAAATATCTTGATTATTTTAATAATAATGTTTATTTATTTATTTTAAACTTGACTGATGATGTAAAATCTTTTTGGGATAATAAGTGAAAGAATTCAAAAATCTTTGGATTAAATATGAAATTATATCAAACATATATAGATTATTTTAAATATGAATCTTTTACATTATACAAAAGAAAAATTATAACTATAAAAGAGCAGTAATTGAATATAAAGATAGAATATTAGATATATTGAAGAAAATGAAATTAGATTTCGATATTATATATGCATATGCTTGGTTAACTGATTTAGCAGGTATAGAAATAAAGAAAATATACAAAAAACCACTGGTAGTTCATTTTCATTCTTTAGTGTATGATAGAGTTGGAGGGAATCCTGATGTATTAAAATATTTATATGATTATAATTATGAAATAGAGTTGGAAGCTGTCTAAATATGCAGATAAAATTGTAGTAGTAAGTAAAAGGGAAAAGGATATATTGGTAAAATATTATAATTGTGATGAAAAGAAGATTGAGGTAATATANAATGCTCCAGATGATGATTTTAATATAAGAGAAAAAATAAATAGTAAAATAAAAGAGAAATATAAAATAGTATTATATCTTGGGAGAATGACAATGCATAAGGGTCCAGATTATGTATTAATGAGCAAGCTAAAAAGGTTTTAGAAAAAAGGAAGGATATATTATTTATATTTGCAGGAACTGGAGAAATGTGGGAACAATTGATAAAAATGGCTGCAGATTTAAATATATCAAAAAATGTAATATTTAAAGGATAGGTTGATGATGATCTGGCAGAATATTTATATTCAATAGCAGATATATTTGTTTTACCATCTATATCAAAACCAATTGGTTTAACACCATTTGAAGCTTTAAAATATAAGGACTTTATTATAATATCAAAACAAACAGGAGTATATGAAGTATTAAAGAATGCTTTNGCAGTTGATTTTTGGGATGTAAATAAAATGGCAGATTATATATTAGCATTATTATTTAACCAAGAATTAGGAGAATTTGAGATAAAATTATGTTTGGATGATATAAAAAATTTATCTTGGAAAAATTCTGTAGAAAAATTAATTTCTATTTTCAATAGCCTGGTTTAATTCTATATCTTTTAGAATATTCATATATGATATAAAAGAATCATATGGGGTTGCAAAAGCATCTTCTCTAAAATATTTATGTACATCCCCATCACTATTATATTTCAAACTCATATAATAGAAGTTATCTGAAGTTGATANATATCTCAATATATTTAACTGGTCTTTCATCATTCTTATATTCTTTAATAATACTCTCAAATAATCTAAAGCTTCTCTTTGTATACTATCCCCAATCCATGCAGACAAATCTCTCTCAATATCAGCCCATGATATTAATTCAGGAATATTTAATTCATCTATATAATTAAATTCTTCTGTAGCTTCAGTTTATTATATGTTTCAAAATATTTTTCTTTTCCAATATATTCAAATAACTTATTCCAAAATTCAAATATTCCAGATTATTTCCATATATGTTCTCCAACTGTTTCAAAGTCCATAAATATATTTATTAATCCCCTGGAGTATTCTTTAGCCATAAATAATACTTATCTGCAGNTAATGGATATTCTGACCAATTCTTATTTGTAAATCTAAATCCTATATCACCAGATAATCTATAATTTCTTAATAATAATCTTAAATTGTTTATTTTTAATTTATATACATAATTTGGNNTTCTATTTCCGAAAATTTTTTCAGTTCCTTCAGTTAATGCAACTTTATATCCTAAAGAATATATAATTTCTCCGATTTCATTGTTAAATACAAGTTCAAAGTTTCTGAAGCTTCTAGATTTATAATTAAATATTTCTTTTATTTTCTTTCTATGCAATTTTATTTGGTTAATAAATTCATCTTTATCAATTAAATATGCCAATGAATGATAGTAATTCTGAAACAATTTCTACATTTCCAGTATCTACCAATTTTTTCCATAATTCCAAAATTTCAGGATTGATCAATTCTAATTGCTCAATTAATGTTCCAGAAATTGAAAATGATACTTTTATATCATATTTTGTAATATTATCATATATCATTTCTAATGCTGGTTTATAGCATTTATATACAACCCTATCTAATATTCTTTTATTTAGATCATCTTGAAAATAATTTTTGATCGCAAAATCAAAAAAAGAATAATATCTTATGACTTCTTGGTTGATGTGCAAGGAAATAAAATACATGCTCTGTCATAAATATTTTTTAAAGATATAACAATATAAAATTTAATATGATTGAAGTTGATGATGAAAAACAAGCATTTATCACTATTGATGGACAAAAATTATATGGTCTTCAAGATTTNNNAATTTGGCTATACAATGCAGATCAAGATAAATTTAATTATCATAAAAATCATTTTCCAGAATGGATAAAAAATTCATTAAAGTTGGAGGGATTGTATGAAAAGGTAAAGGAAGCAAAAGATAAGGACGAATATATAAAAATAATAGGAAATTTCTTAAAAGCTCATGAAATATATGTAAAGAAAAAAATTTCAAAAGAAGAAGCTGAAGTAAAATTTTCAAAACTATTAGGATTATGATAGTATCTTTTATATCATTAAAAGGTGGAGTTGGAAAAACTACATTGGCGAATAATCTCGCAGCATATTTAAAAAAGGAATATAATTATAAAGTATTGATAATAAACACAAATGGGATTTATTCTTCGAATTTAATATTTCTAAATAATGAAAAATTCTTTGGAAATAAAATATATGAAGGAATAAAGATATTACCATACTTTCATTTAAAAATTATAGATAATTTAGATTTTAGTATTAATGATCTAAATTATTTGAAAAGGTATTATGATGTAATTATTTTTGATGTACTTCCAAATATAAATTATATATTAAATATTGAGAAAATATCGGACATAAATTTTTTAGTAATAAATCCAGATTTCTATCCTTTATATGTAAATAAAAAATTATATGATCTTTTAGATAAAAACAAAGTAAAAATAGTAGAAAATAAATATGATAAAAGTATTGAAATAGATTTTATAGAAGATGTATTTAATAAAGAAGTATATACAGTTATTCCAATAGTTAAAGATTTTATTAATTATCAACTCCAATATCAACCAATAGCATTTTATAACGAAAAGTCAATAGCATTGAAATATATAGATGAATTAGCATATTGTTTAACTGGAAATAAAAAGAAAAGAAGTATATTAGATATTATATTTAGATGATAATTTTTGAGACCATCTTGGGAAGTATGTAATAAAGTAGGAGGTATCTACACAGTAATATCTACTAAAGCAAAATATATAAAAGAAAAATATAAGGATAAATATTTTTTGATTGGTCCACATAAAAATAATTCAGAATTTATTGAATTAGATACTTCAAAATATATAAAAGAAATAAATTATCAATTAGATGGAATTAAGGTACATTATGGATATTGGAATATTGAATCAACCCCAAATGTATTTCTAATAGAATTTGATGAATTTTTTAATAAAGAAAGAAATTTATGGAAATATAAATATAGGCTATGGTATAAAATAGATTCTTTAAATTCAGATTTTACGTTTGATGAGCCATTATTATGGTCGGTTGCTGTCGGTATATTTTTAGAAAAATTAGATAAATATTTTAATGAGAAAAAAATATTACATACACATGAATGGTTATCTGGAGGTACAATATTATATATAAAGAAGAACAATCTAAATTATAAAACAATATTAAAAATTCATGGAACAGTTATTGCAGGAGAATTATCTGAAAAAAATGTAAATGTAGAAAATGCATTGAATATAATAGATCCATGATAAAGATTCATATAGATTAGGAATAAATTCAAAATATCAATTGGAAAAACAGGCGAAGTGAATACAGATATATTTACAGTTGTATCTGATAATTTGGGAGAAGAAGCATATAAAATATATAAGAGAAAACCAGATTATATAACATATAATTATATAAATGTAAAAGAAAAAGAATTATTTAATTATTATAAAATTTCAAAAAAATGGATAGATGAATTTTTAACTTGGTATTTTTATCCATATTATGATTTACCAGAAAAATACTTACTAATATATACTATTGGTAGATTTGAACCATATAATAAAGGTTTGAATTTATTTATTGATTTATTGAAATATTTAGATGAAAATAAATTAAATATTATTGCGTTTATTTTTGTTCCTTATAGTATTAAAGGACAAAATGATAATATAATTAGATCTTATAAAGAATATATTAAATTGAAGGAAAATATAGAAGAAAATATTAATTTAATTATTAGATCTTTATATAATGGAAAAAATATATTGGATAAGTTAGATAGAATAAAGAATAAAAATCCACCAATATGTACCCATGATGTAGAAAATAATATTATAATTGAAAAATTGAGAGAAAATAATTTAAATAATGATAAAAATAATTATGTAAAAGTTATATATGTTCCCGTTTATCTTGGAAATGATGTATTATTTAGTTTAGATACAGAATATATATTACCAGCATTTGATTTTGGTATATTTTTATAAAGCTATGAACCTTATGGATATACACCATTAGAAGCAATGAATAATTTTGTTCCAATTGTTTTATCTAAAAAAACTGGATTTTATAGAAATCTAATAAATAAAAATATAAGTCATGAATTTATAATCAGTGTAGATAAAAGCAATTTGGATAAAGAACTTATATATAATAAATTTTTGCAATATTATAATTTGGAATTATATGATAAAATGGAAATAAAAAAGCAAATGTATGAAATAACTAAGGAATTTGATTGGAAAAATAATATAAATGAAGATATAAATATTTATGAATCTATGTAATAATTTAAAAGTAACAAAAATTAATTTTGATATATGGTATCGTTTGCAAGTTTCATAATAAACCTCCTAAATATATTGGGAATAAATCTAATATTTACTTTTCTATTTTATTTTGGAATATTATATTTTCTAATAAAATTCTTATTAGATGCTATTGGAAAAAAGGATGAAAAAGAAGGAAAAAAAGATATAAATAGTGTACTAGCATTTATTATATCTGTTTCTGCATCATTATTATAAACAACATTTCCTGGTTTTGTATTATATACTCAATATTTTGTAGCTTTTATAGATTCAATGATTTTAGTGTTCTTTTTCTTTATACTTTTGGGAGCTTTCTTAACAAATGGAAAAATATTTGAATTAATAGAAAAAAGAATGTTTTCGGGTGAAAGACAAAGTAGCGCTAGATATATACCATTGATAATGGTAATATTTATTATTTTATTTGCTTTATTAGCTATGTATTATGCATATCAAGGTTATTTTTTATCGATAACTTTTGGTACATCTCCAGGAGCACTGAATTATATAATAACTTTTAATCCTTATATATTTTTGGCAGCCATATTTTTTGTTTTAATAGGAGTATTTTTGATATTATCTGGCACTGGTCCTAGTTCTGAAAGTGGGAAAGGGATCTGAAAAACAAGGTGGAGATAAGGGAAAATCTGGATAATTATTTTTTTATTTCTTCAACTATACAATCTTCTCCACATAACTTTCCTACATCTGAATAAAATTCTGATAATGAACCAATTGGGATTTCTAAGATTGCTTCATAATTTTCACCCCAATTTTCTTTTATAATTTTATATTTATTTTTTATTATTCCAATTATTTTGAATGAATTTGGGTATACTGTAAATCTTATATTTTTATATTCTAGCTCTAATGGATATTTTTTTCTTATTTCCTTTAAAACCTCTTCAGCTTGTTTTTCTACAGGTTTATTTATATCTACTTATATTTTACCATATCGAATAATTCTTTTGCTCTTTCATATGTTAATGGCATATTATTTTTGCTATCATATGCTATTCTTCTTATATATTCAATAATTTGTTTTTTCTTTTCTTCAATTAATTCTTTCTTATTTCTGTTGGTAATGGAATTTCAGAATTTGTTAATATTTCTTTTGCAATTTCAAGAATATCTGTTGTTCCAAAAGCTTTCTTTAGAGATTCAGCTGATGCTCTTTCTCCCTTTTTAGAATCTTTAAAAATTTCTTATATAGTTAATACTTCTCTTATATCTTTTATTTTCCCTTCCTTATATTCAAGAGCTTTTCTTAAATATACCATTATCTCAAAATTATAGCCTCCTTTTTTATATTTTATACTTATTTCTGTATCTTTATCCTTCATATAACTCTTTTATTTCATGATTTTCAACTGTTTTAACTTTATCACCTTTCTTTACATAAGATAATATTAATCTCTCATATGCAAAATTATCTCCTAAATATTCTTTTAATATATGTATTCCAAATTTAATTGCCTCATTTAATTCCATTTCTTTATATCTTTCTTAGAATATTGGTGTAATTTTATCTTCTCCTTCTCCCATTACAACAGCTTTATATCTATAGAATATTCCAGAGGGATCTAATGAAAATAACTTTGGTTCGCCATCTTTATCTATTCCTCCAATTATTAATGATACAGCAAAAGGTCTTACACCACCAAATCTTGTATAAAATTGCATTACATCACTTATTTCCCTTACTAATAGTTCTATATCTACTTGTTTTCCATATTGTAATTTATGATGTTGAGTAATTCCACTTGCATAATCTATTAGTACTCTTCCATCTGGTATAAAACAGAGAATGTTCCAATTATATTATCATCAATTTCCATAATTTTTTCAATAGAATCTGTTATAATTAATTTACTTGGAATCTTTTTATCTGCAATTATTAATATACCGTCTGTTGTAGATATTCCAATTGCTGTTGATCCAGCTTTAGCAGCCTGTTTTGCATATTCTACTAATATTAATTTTCCTGTCCGGTGAAAATATTGCCCATCCTCTATCCCTTGGTCCGAATTGTCCAAGATCAGTTTCCATAAAGATAAAGTTTAAGATATATTTAAAAAAGATTTTGCACTTTTTAATGTTTTAAATATTTTAAAATTTTTTATATTTTGTAAATATAATAAAAAGATTATTTTATACAAATGTTTTTTATCTAAGACAAAATTATTCTTTTATTTATTTCTATTTTATTCAAATGTAAATCATAATAATTTATATATCCAAAATATTTAATAAAATCATTTTTTAATTTTTCTTCATCAAAAAAATCTAATAAGATATATCTATTTTTAATTTTTAATGCCTTTGGTAATATTACCATTCCTCACCAGCTTCATTTTTGCTTCAATATCTTTAAGATTTAATTTTTCTAACATTTCCTTATATCTATTTCTTATTGTAACTTCAGTTATTCCAGCAACTTCTGCTATATCTTTTTGTGTCTTCTGTATTCCATGTTTTACGCATGCTAAATATATTGCAGCTGCTGCAACTCCTGCTGGACCTCTACCTGCAGTTATATNGGATTCTTTTGCTTTATTAACTATTTCTATTGCAGTAGATACTACTTCTGGTGGTAGGTTTAATAATGATGAAAATCTATGTACTTATTCTGTAACATCTATTGGTTTTATTTTTATCTTTAATGCTTGTAATAAGTGCTTATATGTTCTTCCCAATTCTTTTTTATGTATATTTGATGCTTTAACTATTTCATCTATTGTTCTTGCAACATCATGTATTCTACATGCTATATATGTGCATGCAGCAATAACAGTTTCTACAGATCTTCCTCTAATTACATCCCTTTTCAACAGCAGCTATATATAATTTTAATGCTGTTTCTTCTACCTGTTTTCATAATTGCAGGAATGAAGAAATCCTCTTTAATTCCTGTTGTGCTAATTTTAGATTTCTTTCATATGAACTTGTAGATCTGTGCTGCCATTTTTTAAGTTTTCTAGATAACGCAATATCCTCATCTTTTGATTCTGCTTTTCCAATTTCTGTCGATATCATACTTGGTATATTTGTATATCTCATTGCACTACCTTTTCTTGATAATTTTATCAACATCTTCTGAATTTATTGTTCTATATTCCTTTCCCAAATATGGAACTTCTTCAATTACATATCCACATTTTGCACATACTAATTCTGCTGTTTTCTCATTGTATATAAATTCTGTACTTCCACATATTGGACATTTAATTCAGGATTTTTTATAAGCTTTTGGACAACAATAAATTTTTAAATATTATGTTTATAAAGTTAACCTTTTAAGCATAACCAATTTTTTACTATTAATCAATGAATATAACCTTTAGATATTTTTTATATCATTTTGTTAGAACATACAAATTGTTTCCTTATCCATATTATAGAAAATATTGCTAAGAAAATATTATTACTTCTATTGGATTAAATATTATAGAAAATATTGGTAATAGAGCAATAGTTAAAACAGATGCAATATAAAATGGTGTAGTTGATAATATTAATATATCTCCAATAAATTTATTTGGATATGTATATCCTTTTCTCATCTGTAAAGTGGAGATAATAATATCCCTATTGGTATTATTGATGTATATGTAAAGAAAAATAAGAAATAAAAGAAATAATAAACAAAACCATTTAATAATGCTGAAAAGTTTGATATATATTTTATTGATGAATATATTATCCATAATATTATTGTAGAAATCAAAAATATCCATAATAATTTCATCATTTCTTACTTCTATATTTTTACTTCTTCCAATTCTTTTATATTCTACTACTATTGGTTTCATGGAAAATACTATTGGAATATATAATCTCAAGAATAATTATTGATATTATAATTGTAATTATATAACTCAGATTGTGTCTCCTTATATATGTAAAATTTTTTGATCTTGCTTTGACTTTTTATTTTCATTTGTTTTATATAATTATAAAAGAATAATATTACAAAAATAGAAATCATAACATATACATCAAGTTATATCTAAATATAAAGAATAATATTATTTCTAAAATAATGAATAAATAATAAAAAAATGCATATGATCATCTTTTATAAAATAATATTTTCAATTCTGCAATAACATTATCTAAATAAATATATAAACCATAAAACGAATCAAACTAAATTAAATATAAATAAAAGTATAAAGTATGAAATTACTGTATAAATTATTGAGAAAAATAGATTAGCTAATCCAAAAAATAAATTATCCCAATGATTAAAAGATAGGAAAAAACCTATAATTATTAAATTATATACTATTCTTCTATCTATTTTTATATATTCAAACATATTTCATCTTTTTATTTTTTAACTTTATAAAATATATTATAGTCTGAAAACAATGTAATATCAATAAAGGACTTATATGAACAAATTTACATTTAATACTACAGAAGAAATAAATGTACCTGAGAAAATATCAGAACAAAGTATTGGACAAGATAAGGCATTGGATATAATTAAAAAAGCTGCTAAACAAAGGAAGACATGTTTTATTGATAGGAGATCCTGGTACTGGTAAATCTATGATAGCACAGGCATTGGCAGCAATATTGCTAGAAAAAAAGAAACAAGTTAAAAATTTAGAAGATATATTAGTATTTCCAAATCCAAATGATGAATATCAGCCAATAATAAAGACAGTACCAATGGGAGCTGGTAAAAAAATTGTAGAAGAAATTAGAAAAAGGGTTTTAGAACAAGCAAAGATGTTTCAATATTTTTATATTCTATTCTTATTTATATCTGCATTTACTCCAATGTACTTATATTATGCAGGAAATTATATAATGGCTGGTGCAACATTTATTGGATTTATGATTTTAATGGCTGGATTATCTTTTTCTTTCCAAGCAATGCAAAAGCAAATAATGAAAAATGTACCAAAATTATTGGAAGATAACTCAAATAGGACATCTGTACCATTTGTAGATGCTACAGGTGCATTTGAAGGTATGTTATTTGGAGATGTATTGCATGACCCATTTCAACCTGGAGGTCTTGAAACTCCAGCCCATCAAAGGGTTATTCCTGGTGCAATACATAAGGCACACAGAGGTGTNCTATTTATAGATGAAATTGGTACATTAAGAGCAGAAGTTCAAATAGAATTATTATCTGTTTTACAAGAAAAGAAAAATCCAATATTTGGAAGATCTGAAAGATCTGCTGGTGCAATGGTAAGAACTACTCCAGCTCCTGCTGATTTTGTACTAGTTGCAGCTGGAAATTTAGAAACATTACAAAAATTGCATCCAGCATTTAGATCAAGAATAAGAGGATATGGATATGAAGTATTTATGAATTCTGAAATATTATTTACTGAGGAAACTGCAAAAAAATTTGCTCAATTTGTTGCACAGGAAATAAAAAAGACAGGCAATAAACCTCATTTTACAAAAGAGGCTGTAATAGAAATTATTAAGGAAGCTCAAAGAAGATCTGGAAGAAAAAGTTATTTAACATTAAGATTAAGAGATTTGGGAGGATTAGTAAGATTAGCAGGAGATATTGCAAAATCAAAAGGAAAAGAATATGTTGAACCTGAAGATGTTATAGAGGCAAAGGAAAAGGCATTAACAATTGAAGAACAATTATCAAAATATTATATTGAAAGAAGGAAAGAATATCAAACAAGAAAAACTGAAGGATATGAAGTTGGAAGAGTAAATGGATTGGCAGTAATTGGATCAAGATTATATTATTCAGGATTGGTATTACAGTTGAGGCAGAAGTTGTGCCTGGAAAAGGTGGTAGAGAAATTATTGCTACAGGAAATTAGGGAAAAATTGCAAGAGAAGCAATAAATGTATCTGCAGTAATAAAAAAGAAGTTCGGAGAAGATTTGAAGAAATATATAGTTCATGTCCAATTTTTACAAACATATGAAGGTGTAGAAGGGGATTCTGCTTCAATAACTGTTACAACTGCAATAATATCTGCATTAAAGAATTGGCCAGTGAGACAAGATCTAGCAATGACAGGTTCTTTATCAATAAGAGGAGAAGTATTACCTGNNNNTGGTATAATAGCAAAAGTAGAAGCTGCAATTGAATCTAAATTAAAAGAAGTTATAGTGCCAGAAGGTAAGTATAATGATATACCCGAAGACTTATTTGATAAGATAAAAATAACACCTGTAAAAACAATAGATGAAGTTATAGAAACTGCTACTGGTAAGAAGATTTAAAAAATTTTTTATGAATGAATTTTTATGAAAAAGATATATTTATTATCATTTCTTTTATTTTTCTTATATTCAATTTTTTCTAAAGGATATAATATATGGCATCCAGAATCTTTATATAAACCAGTAACATTTTTAAGTATAAATTTATCAAGCAATAATTTATCTGTAGGTCAAACATTATATTATAACGTTTATATAAATTATAGAGATATTTATTATATACCAAATGCATCATTAGCAATACAAATAATACAAAAAAATGATAATAATAATATTTATCCATTTCAATTTACCTCAGATAATGAGGTATATAATATGTAATAAAAAATATATATTTACAACCGGGAGAATCATTAAATATGCCATTAAATTATACAATTCCAGATAATTTACCTTCTGGATATTATTATATTGTTGTTTATTTATATACACCATTAGTGAAATAGATGGTTTACCATTTATATATTATCCAGGAGTATATCAAGAATTTTATATATATAATCCAAATAATGTTCCAGAAATTTATATTGTAAAAAATGATACATATTCAAATGCTCCTGCTTTATATACATGGAGTGTAGTTTATTATCTTCATCAGCATATTATTATTCTTCATAAAGTGGACCTTCTGGTATTGGTGTTTCAAATTATATTAATTTACAGTAGGATATATTGCAAGTATAAATACAAATCCTACATTGAATATTTCTAATATCTCCATAGGATGATATTTTACATAATCCAGTATACAATTATACTGAAGATATACAATTAAATGAGGGATATAATATAATAAATATTCCATATATAAATGTTGCAACATTGAATCCAAATGCTTATTCATTAAAAATAACTTTATTATATAATAATCAAACAGAATCAATATATAGGTTAAGATTTATTGTTTTAGGTCCAACAACAAGGTTGGATGGTGTTTATTTACAGGGGTAATGGAAATTTAACATTTATAGTAGCTCCATCTCCTGATCATTATAGACATCCAGTTACTCCGAATGTAGAAGAAGAAGTTTATTCAAATACATTGGGATTTAATGAAATTATATATTTAGGAAATATAAGCTGGAATAGTACGCAATTTACTTATGTGAATTTACAATTACCATTGAATTCTACTAGCTTTGATTTATGTATAAATCTATATTCTAATAATAATTTAGATTAGGATTATTCTACATATTGATATTATAAATCAATCAAAAACTTATGGAATTCCATTAAATAATTTAATTTATGTAAATTATACAAATAATTACTTCTATATATGTTCAAATATTTCTGGAATATTAAATATAGGATATAATTCTGAATCAAATGTAAAAAATACTGGAAATATAAATAATAATTGTTTAAATTATACAATAGGGAATGGAGTTTATTATATTTCTTTCTATTCATCTCAATATTCAAATCTATGGATAATAAACAACACAATAATACAAAATAATATAAGTATAACTAAAACTCAGCCAATAAGTTGTATAAAAATTTATTATAATTATACAAACTATTATTATTTAATAATATTAATAATTTTAATTGCAACAATATCATCGATGATATTGAGAAAGAAAAAATTATTTATCCTTTCATTAGTTTTATTACCACTATTATTTAATATACATTCTCAGGAACTATATCTAAGTTAAAATCAGATATGTACGCCTTCAGATTCGTTAAATATAACAACACAAGGATTTAGTGGATTAGTAAATGTTTCTTATATATTTTATAATTCATCAAATCTTTCACAAATTTTTGACAATTGTAATTATAGTTATTTAGGTGACAATATATCCATTTATAATATACTGTATATTTCAATAATTTACATTAAATTTATCAAATAACATAAAATTTACAATAATGGATTATAATATAACTGTTTAAAATTGTACATTAATTTCTTGTGATCAATATAATTATAATGGTTCAAATATCTAAATTATCCATATTATTTTGAATATTATACAAATCCAATATATCAAGGATCTGATGATGCAGCACAAATAATCCCAGGTTGTCCTTCTTCAAAAAACTTATTAAATAATACATATTTTAACTTTACATTAGTTTCACCAAAGGGAACAAGTATTATTACTGAAACAAACTGTCCTGGATCTGGGATTCCAGATTGGGGTCAGAATTTATGTGATTTATATGTAAGTAATTATGATACTAATACTGGAAATTATACATATTATGGAGAATATTATTACAATAATGTTTCATTTAATCAATCATTTATTAATAATTCCATTACAAATATTAGTTGCAAGTTCTGGAGAATTTACTAATCAATCATGTTCCCATGCATGGACACTAACAAGTACTTGTTCAAATCCTCTATCTATCAGTTTCTCATATTATGGACCATATTCAGGAACATATTATACATATTATAATGGAATATATGTTTTAGCGCAAAATACTTCTGTAGGATTTAATGTAAATGGTGAATATAACTGGTTGTGTAGTGATGGTAATACAAATACTAGTATACCTCCTGTTGCTGCTTGGTTATATAGTTCGAATCAATATTATAACCCAGATTCATTTGCGTATGTACAAGGTATATCAAATTTACCATTCAACTTCACACAATATATTATAGATAGAAATGCTGTTTATAATATATATTCAAATGAGGCATTATAAATTCCAGAAAGTTTTCCTCATGGTCCTTTTGGTAATTCTTACTTTACTTTATATAATTTTAGTGATAATGCAGGTTATTATGTAATATATCAAGATTATTTAAAAACAATATGTAATAATCCATCAAATTATATATGTGATGCAAATGGAACTTTGTGTAATATTGGTCATATAGTAGCACAGGCAGAAGGATGGTTACCAATATCTCCAAAGACCAGGATATTATTTATTTGTAATAAATCCAAATGCTATCGTATATTTGCAAAATTTAACATATTATCCATATATTTATAATATAAATCCTGGTGATGCAATTTATATTGGTAATATAACAAATGTTGGAATTGGAAATCTTACAATAAATATAAATTGGTCCCTTCCAAATGATCCAAATAGTAGTTTCTTATACAGGAACAACAAATTTCTCCATTATATGTTTATTTCCCAACAAATCTATGTCTACATCAAGATTGTACAGTAAATTATAGTGTAACATATCAGAATTCATATGGATTAACAGTATATAGTCCTGTAACATAGTCTGGATATGTAAATATTAACTGGGATACATTAAATATATATACTAATCCATCATTAACACAAGTAACATATGGACAACCTTCATATATAACATTAGCAGTACAAAATACAGGACCAGNACCTGCTGAAAATATATCTGTACAAAATGGATATTATAATTCAAATTGTATACAAGTATCAAATACTGGAGGTCAAATAAATTCATTAAATACAAATCAAGTANNNTACTTAAATGTAGAAATTAATATAACAAATCCATATTGTTCTCCACAGGATTATAATATAACATTTACAGTTTATGGATGGAATACATACGTATATAATTATTCAATAATATTACCAATAAGTTATATAATTTCTCCACCAAATGGAGCACAATTGCAATCA
This sequence comes from Candidatus Nanopusillus massiliensis, assembly GCF_920984865.1. Lineage (NCBI taxonomy): Archaea > Nanobdellati > Nanobdellota > Candidatus Nanoarchaeia > Nanoarchaeales > Nanopusillaceae > Candidatus Nanopusillus > Candidatus Nanopusillus massiliensis. The sequence goes on from NZ_OV100765.1 coordinate 81,776, forward strand.
ATAACAACATTTAATATAGTAGATGAGAATGCACAAACATGTTATATAATATATAATGGAGCACAATTCTCTAGAAATTGTAATTCAGATTTCACATATCAGAAATCCATGTGTGCAGGATCATTATGTAATACTCAAATTCAATCAATAAATAATTATGCAAAATTCTATGAAAATAATGTATACTATAATTNTTTAACTAATCAATCATCAATAATAGGAATAGCAATTGATGCAAATATAATAAGTTTATGTGTTGGACAAGAGTATATATATCCTGTCTTAATAAAGAATTTAGTACCAACAAATATTCAATGTTCTTTAGTACCAGTTCCATCAACTACAAATAATAAAGCAATTGTTAATAATTATAGTATAAATGGAATAAGCAGTAATAATTTTGTTATAGGTCCTCATGGATCTTCAGAATTAGATATAAATATTTTAGGAACTTCTAGTGGTATAAGTAGTTTATTATATGGTGTAGTATGTAATTCTACATATGTTCCTCTTCATTTAGTACTCAAGTTCCGATATATGTATTTGGGCCAAATAATTTAATACCAAACTATACTCAATCTCAAAAAATAGATTTCTGAGAAAATATCTCCAACAGGTTTAATTGGAATTGGAGCTTTAATAATAGGTTTATTAGCTTTGTTTAATATAATCTAATTTTTTCAATCTTTTTCTTATTTCCAATATTGCATCATGAATTGTAGCACCCAAAAATAATGTTGTTAATATATATAATTCATATAAATATGTAATCGTTCCAATCATTGCAGGTATTATTCCAAATGCTGATAAATATATATGATGTATTTTTGCTCTATATTCTTTTGTTCTTGTTTTAATTTCAATAAAGAATTCTGGTGAAAATTTCTTAATTATATAATCTGCTGAGAGATATCCTACTAAGAATGACAAGCTATAAGTCATTATTATGATATCATTAATTTTATAATAATGTCTGTTCATCATTTTAAAAAATTATATCATATAAATTATTTACATGGATCTAAAAATAATAAGTAGGGAAAATAATCAATTATTAAATAGAGAAGAAATTATTGTTTTGATAGATCATAAAAATGAACCAACACCAAAGAGAGATGATATAAGGGAAAAAGTTTCTGCAATGATCGGAAAAGACAAAAATTTAATTGTAGTAGAAAAAATATTCACAAGAATTTGGAAACAAAGATCAAAAGCATTTATAAATGTATATCAGAATGAGGAAGATATGAAAAAATTAGAGCCAAAACATATATTAAAAAGGAATAAAATTATACAATGATTGAAAAGAAAGATTTGAGAATATTAAAATTATACAAGGTTGAGGATAATAAAGTGAGGAGATTGAAAAAAATATGCCCAAGATGTGGAAGATTTATGGCAGAACATGAGGATAGATATCATTGTGGATATTGTGGATATAGAGAATTTAAGCAAAATATAGAAAGAAGATGTATAAAAGAAATTGGAATACAAATATAAAATAAAATATTTTGGTCCTATTTAGATCTTTTATTGGTTTAATGTTTCAATTACCAAAAAAGGATACAATATATATTTTAGATCTAAAAAAAGATGTTGAAGATGGTTTTGTTCATACATTTTTTTGTTTAAAACCATTAGATATTTATTTATATAATTCAAATTTTGAATTGATTCAATATTATAAAAAATTAAAACCATTTAAGATTTTGATTCCCAAGAAAAAATTTACATATATAATTGAAGGTTTGGATATAAATGATGATATGTTAAAATATTCAATAGAAGATTTAAAATCTTTGTAAATTATTAGTTAATATTTCTATTTCTACAAATAATTTATCAATCATACTTTTTATTTCTTTTATTCCATAATTTGTTTGTCCAAGGATTTATATTTTTATATTTGGTGTTATATATGGATTTCCACTTATTTCTTTATAATATAGTGTTATATAATCTTTTATATTCTCTAAAATGCCTACTAATAATTTCATTGAATTTATCAAACTTGATAATTTCTTGCATTTGATAATTATATAAATAATATTGTTTTCCACTAATATTTTTTTCATATTCATTTAATTTTTCTAATTGTAAAATATTCGTTATTTATTTGTGACAATAAATTCCTGATTTGAGCTAATAACTGATTTTCTAAATCCTGAATATCATCCATAATTAATTAATATTTTAACTATTTTATATTTTTTCAGGGAGGAGGTGTATTCATCATTTATTCAGTCGCGCGCAACATCATCATATAAATTTTAGTATTACTTCCTTTTTATCCTTATTTAATATTTCTTTTATTGTTTTAAAATCTTGATCAAGATATTCTCTCCATTCTTTATGATATAATGTAGATGCTGGATGTAATGTTGGAATTATTGTAAAATTTTTCCCCATTTATATACCCTAAATATTTTTCCCCTTAATTTTGTTATTGAAGAAAATTTTAATTTAAAATAATCAAAAACCCATTTTGTTGAGCAATGACCTAAAGTTACAATTATATCTGGTTGAATTATTTCTAATTGTTTTTCTAGCCAAATAGAACATGCCTTTATTTCTTCTTCTTCAGATTCCCTATTTTCTGGAGGTCTGTATTTAACAACATTAGTTATATATACATCCTTTCTATCCATGTTTAATATATTTTTTATATTTTCAGTTAATACTTGTCCAGCTTTTCCAACAAAAGGTTTTCCTTGTTTGTCCTCTTCTCCACCTGGTGCTTCATCTATAAATAATATCTTTGAATTTGAATTTCCATCTCCTGGACATAATTTGTTTTAAATTTATATAAAGGACATCTGTCATACTTGAATATTTGATTATTTAATTCTTCAATCATTTTTTCTTTATCCATTAAAAATATAAATATGATAATTATTTTAGTTTAATGTTCGCACATGCTCAGGGTGAATATGATAAATCTAAATGGATAATAGTAGGAATTCCATCTGAAATTGGTAGTTTATCTCATATCAAAAATTATATGGAAGGACCTGAATCTATTAGGGATGCATCTTATAGAATATTTTCTCCAATATTTGGAGAAATAAATATGGAAGAAATATATGATTATGGAGATATAGATTTAGAAGATAAAAAAGATCTGAATAAATTATATGAGAAAATATATAATGAAATTAAAAAAATATATAGAAAGGATAAAAAATATATATTTTTAGGAGGAGATCATTCAATAACATATCCAATATTAAAAATTGTTAAAGAAAATTGGGAAGATTTTTATTTATTATATTTTGATGCTCATCCAGATATTCATCCAGATCCATATCCAAATTATCAAAGTTTTATTTATCATTTAATAAAAGAAAATTACATTGTACCTGAAAAAATTATCTATGTAGGTATATCGAATTTATCATTTGAAGAAAAGAATATAATAAAAGAATGGGGAATGAAATATTATAATCCTTTAGATATTTGGGCATAATATAAAAGAAATTTCAAAGGAAATATCAAATATATTGGAGAATAAAAATGTATATATTTCAATTGATAAAGATGTATTTGATTACTGGGTGTGGGCATTGGCTGGAAGGTATTGGAATTAGACCATATCATCATTTTAAGATTATGAAAAGAATTAAGGAAATTAATTTAATTGGTTTTATTTAGAGAATTATTTTCAAATGAAGTATGTGATAATTTAGCATCAAAAATAGCAGTAGAAACTATTGCAATATTACAATAATAAAGTATAATTAATCTTTGAAAAACTTAAATATGATTTTTATATATGGAATGTATATAAATTATTACTAATCCAAAATTGCTAATATTAGTAAGTTTATTGAAAATAAAATTATGAATAAAGGAAAATTAATTAAAATTCCTTGATAAATATAGTAAAAAAAACTTACGAAATTCATTAATATAAATGGTATTCCTGAAACAATTCCCAAAATTATTTTTTTACTGTCTGGAAACCTATGATATAAATATGCGTGAATTGCGGTAAAGAAAAATAAAAACATGATTATAATATTTTGAATAATATAAATTATATTGATTTTTGTTAAGAAAAATAGAATTGTAAAGAAGATAAATAGAAATATTATTAATATTAAAATATACATTGTGAACCCTTCTGGCTTATTATCAAATATTCTTTTAATCATAATCATTAAAATAAATTCCAATATTGAGAATAAGGATATAATAAATAATATTAAAATATTTTCAAAAACTAAAGAAAGTATTAACTGTATAGATAAAAAAAGAGAAATTATGGAGAAGATAGATTGTTTATAATTGTTTAAAAAATTTAATGAAAATAAATGATATATTTTTTTATCATCTAAATTGAATAAAAATCCTAGAAGGGATATAAAAAATAGAGAATAAATATTTATAATATTATATAATGTTATATATAAAACATATATTGGAGAAACTATTAATATTATTATTTGTTTTCTATTTATAGATAATATATTCTCTGCGACAAAATTTCCAAAGAAATAAAATAAAATAAATGAAAAAAATACATAAACAAAATATTTAAGTAAAATATTATTAAAAATATTTAATATAGGTAATAAAAAAATTAATAAAAATAAAATTTTTATCATATTGAATTTTGTGTTTTTCAAGAAATAATATAAAACAAATAAGTAAAATATTCCAAATAAGATATAATATAAATTTGTAAAAAATAATATAGAATATTGGGAATATTATTAAATATAATATAAGTATATGTTTATTGATATTTTTGATTTCGTCAATTAATCTATCTATGATAGTTTCGCCCATTATATATAGAAATGTCATTAAAACTTTTATGCAATTCTAAAATATGTTTGATTAATTCTTTCCAAATATACTGTTGCAAATTGATAAAAAGTAATATTATTTATTGAATAACATTGTATATAATTACATATGATATTTCCATTTGTATTTTCTGTACATGTTATATTTCCAGATAAGTTTGTGTGGAATAAAAATACAAATGTTTGATTTAATGTATTTTCATTACTTAAACAGAAACTATATAAAAAATAATAGAAATCTGAATAATAATTTTTGCATATTGTTAATTTAGTTAATCTAAAGAATAATATATGGAAATCGGATATATATATGTATTACAATTTCCATTAAAGTTTATTATTCCAAAACTATATATCATCTATTTCTGCTCTAAATGTATAAGGAAATATTGTACAATTAGGAAGTTCATTATAATATGTTTGATTAAATTGTTCTATTTTATCTAGAGTTGTAAAATATATTGGTTTATTTGGATATCCTAAACAATTTGGGGAAAATAGATTATATATTATTTCTTGTTCATATGAAAAAGAAGTTTGTTCTGTATAATTTGTTAAATTTATATTGGAAAATATAGCTAATAAAATTATCATTCCAACTAAAAATAAGACTGTTAATATTGTTATAAATATGATAGATAGTTGTTCTTTCATTTTATAGTAATTTTATACAATAAATAGATTTTTTGTTTTTCTTTTTCATTGTTGTTGAGCATTCTGTTGTTATACATTCAGATGGAAATGATATTGTTGCTGGGCATTGATAAGGACATTCTCCAGGTAAACAAGCAGGACATTGGTGTCCACCAATTATGCAAGTATAGCAATTAACTTGAATTGAATAATAGGAATTGAAATGCAAATATTTCTTCTGAATTTTGTTGAGTTGTACTTACACTGCCGCACTCATTCTGAAGGCGAGAACAAGAATATTGTTGATTTTCTAATGTACAACTTTGAGATATTATTTGATTACTTGTTAAATTATATGTTTCAATACAATTATATGTACAATTTAAATAATATTGATTTGTTATATTTTCATAAAAAACTATAGAAGTAATTGTTATAGTTTGAGGATAAGTATTACCATTATAATATACATTGTATTGATTATCAGAGCATTTTAATATTACTTTACATGCAATACCCTCTGGATTTGAACATATTTGACATAATGGAATATTTATACATTGATATGGAATTATTGTTTCATAATATGGAATATATGGATTATTTGAAAATTGTTCAAACTCCTGCGCACATGTATAGGTTGGATTATTATTAAATGTATTTGAGCAATCTTGATATGAACATTCTGAAAATTCCCCATTTTGGGAAAATTGATATGCTAAGTTATATAAATAGAATGCTGGATTATTTGTTATATTTGATGTAACTGAATATGGAATTATTGAACCTGAAGAAGGACCTGTAATATTTATATATAATCCTTGAACATAAACGGGAAAACTATAATTATATTCTCCGGAAGCTATACGCTACAATCTCCAAGAATTCCTGCTTGAAAGTTATTTGAAAAATTCGAGGAGAAGTTATAAGGATAATAATATTGATATGCAGACAAATATTGTTCTCCAAAACTTAATAAAGTTTCAAATCCTGAAGTTAGCAAATTGTTATAATATTGAATTGCATTTTGACACGATTGTGGTAATATACATCCATAAGGATAGGAAGCCCTTTATTCTTCTCCCCATCCATTAGTTCTGCGTATATATGACTCTACATAACCTTCTTGTGTTAATGCTGTTTGTAAATATCCTAAAAAATAATTTGATAATGTAGATAAAGAAGTAAATCTATTAAAAACAATATTTTGATTGTAATTATATGTTAATGCATAAAAAGATAAAAGAATTATTAATCTTGCAATTGTTAAAAATAAAACTACATAAACAGTTTCTAATTGATTTCTCATATTTTTAATTTAATATGTAAATATATAAATGTTAAGATAAGAATTGGCGTTACAAATCCATGTATAATTCCAAGTGCACTTAATATATTTGGTATAGATATTAAATGAATACTACTTGGCCCTCCAAATAATACAGGTTCAAGGAATTCTCCAGTTATATTTTGTATTAGAACTAATATTGCGATTGTAATACCCAATGCTTTTGTTATTATTCTTTTACTATTTCTATATATTTCATAATAGATTACCATAAAGAAAAATAATAAAGCAATTAAATATCTAGTATGTAAGAGCTGCAGAAATAATATCCACATTTGATAAATATAGTTCTCCGAAAAATATTATTAAAACCATAGTAAAAAGTAAGAAATAATTTGTTGGAACATTATATCTTAAATTTCTATAAACTAAAAAGTAAATAATAAATTCATATATTGATAAAAAAACTAATCATACATATGCATATATATAATATTTTCCAACTGAGCTTTCTATAATTAAATTATTATAAAATGATAATTTATATATGGCAATAATAATTTGTAATATTATAATAAGGAATATTAATAGAAATACATACTTTTTGTATTTATAGATTTATAATATCTTCTTGAATATATTTGTTATTACTATTAGTATTTCATTGCTATTAAAATACATAACTAGAAATAGAAATATGGCAAAAATAATAAATAGGGATGAATAGAGTATCTCAAAAGTATAAAGATGAAAATATGCAAAGGTAAGGAATAAACCCGATATATATCCCATAAATACGTCTAGATCTGTAGTTGCAGAATTATATATTAATTCAAGGAAAAATAATATTATAAATAATATTATTGAGATTATATAAAATATTAATGATTTTCTTGAAATATATAAATTGTTTTCAAATAAATAATATCCCATAGAAAATGCTATAAAAGAAAATACCCATTAATTTACCATATAAGTAAATATTGATGGAAATGGAAAAGGTAAAGGTAAATTAGTATAAATACCAAAAATTCCAATTGGTGATCATATAATGGAAATATTAATTTATACATTAAAGATGTATTCTTTGAATTTTTTAATATAAAAGATAATAAGAACAAATATATTGTACCAAAAATAAATATATTAATATTAAAGTTGCTAATGTAAATAAAAATTAAAAATAATATTAAATATAAAAGAAATAAAATTTTATCTTCTTTTTTACCATACTGTTAATTTAGCAACCAAATATCCGCCTAAGAATGGTACATCTACTGGTAAATATATATAATAAACATATGTATTTGTATTTGGTCGTCTTGGATATCCTAGACTTATGAATTCTCCACTACCCTGCATAAATGTATGCATTTAATTCTTCTTTATTTCCAGTGTTTGTAATACANTATACTCTTGCCATTGCAACGCCATTTCCTCCGGGATGCGGATCATAATTATACTGCAGAAATTATAAATTGATTTGTATATGAATCTCTATCATCTATTACCCATTTAGTAATATTAAATCTATAAAATCCTTCAGTATTTTTATTAATATCTCCTAAGTAAACTAAAGGACATTCTTTTCCAACAATAATTCCATTTACATTTTGTATATTATACATATACACCAGTTGGGCAATTTATTGTATCTCCGTTTAAATTATATTCACAGAAAGGATCTGCTGCTAAGAATACATAATCTGGTTCTCCGCTTGTATTTAAAAATGAAATATATAATCTTATTACCTCATGCCATGGATAATCAATGAATACTTGCTGACAATTTGGTGGTATATCTACTACACCTCTATAAAATGCAACAACAATTAATTCCTGATTACCCGGATGGCCTGATTACCTTCGCAAAGAGAATTGCCTATATAATATGTACCAAATTCTTCTTGGCATGCTTCATTTAAATATTGTTGTGGGATTATAAATTCTGCTAATCTATTTATATCAGTAGCAGTTCCATAAATAGGAGGACCTTGATAATAATAAGGTATAGATGCTGATATTGATTATAAGTTTCAGGGCATTGTTCTATATTATAAATACATAAATATCCGGAAAAGAAATTAGGCAAACTAGAGTTAGGTTGTGCTGCGTACTATCTCCGCCTATATAATTTGGAAATAAATTCCATTCATCCTGTGGACAATATACAGAAGCGTTTGTAAAATTATAATTTGGAAATATTTCCGTTAATGGCGTACAGTATCCATTTTGTACGGCTTGAGATTGAGATAGATCATTATAAATGCTGGTAAACCCCATAAACTTACTGACGCAGATTGACGAAATCGGCGCTGTTGCATATACCCATCCTGCTCCATATAAAGTTTGACTTACCGGTATATTAATATTTTCTGTATAATTATTTAAAAAGAAATATGTATAATTCCATTCATACCATTGTGTACCGTCAGGATCCGGTGGAGGATTCATTGAACAAGGATCCCAATTTCCAATATTACCAGCTACTGTAAACATTTGAACAATCCATCCTGTTACTGGTGGGATAAAATATATTGTAAGGTTCCATCTATTTCCATATATATTATCAAAGTAATTTATCAAATCTTCTGATATGTTTGTACATGTATTTTGATTTATACAAGATGTATCATTTCCAGAAGATGAAAAATATGATAATAAAAATGCATAGGATAAATTAACATTATTCTCATAAATATATGGTAATAAATCAAGGCTATTTTGATTGTTAATGTATATTGATTTTCTACATTATATGTATTGTGTTATTTTAGAGTTAGAGCTAGTAGTTAAAAGATAAACTAAAAGAATTGATAAAATTATTATTCAAATAATAATAACAAATGTTAATGTATTTATCTGATTTATCATTTTAGATAATATAAAAGTATAATTAGGCCTATTATTATAATTACTATTACTATTGCTGCTGGCAAAATCAAATTGATGTTATTTATTTTATTACTTACATTTGGTTGTGGATAAATTAATTGTTGGGTACTATTTGTTAAATTTACTTCACTTTGATTTATGCATGTCAAATACTCCTGTACATGATATATATACAATATTTGGTGGTGGACATTGCTGTAAAAATTCTTGAAATAACTGATTTAATGAATAATTATATGAGAATCTAAACCAATCTCCTTCAAAAGATAAGGTTACTGTGCAATATCCGCATTGATATTCTATTTTATATACATTCAATACTGATTGATATGATTCATTATTTGTTAAATAAGATTGAGGTAAATATGGAGGATTAAAACATGGATAAATCTGATTTGAACATGGTTGATAATACCATGGTGTATTTGAACAATTTAGTAAACTATTACATAATGTTGGTACAGGTATAATTATGTNTTGATATGCTGATGGAGGAATTAATGAATANGGACTAACTAATGTTCCATTTGGATATTCGCAATAACTACTATTTAAAATACTAATCATAATGGGCGCAAAAAGAATATTGGGGAGATACATTATTTTCATAATATTGTAAAGCATTAAAGTATGTACCATTTATAATACAATAAGAACCTGTACTATTTGTATAATATGTTCCTCCTCCGTATTCACAATAAACTGCAAGTGGATTTCTCATAGAATATAAATTATAAGATAAAATTAAGAAAGAGATTATAGATAATATTACTAAATATTTATTGTGAAAGAGTGACATTTTGGATTGCGATTATATAGTAGGGAAATGTTAGGCCATAAGGAGATTGATCAAATGGTACATACATATATCCAGCTTATATACCAATAAACACCTCCACATTCTACTTCTGTTGTGTTAAAAACCGATTGCAATAATTATTACAATCCTGATAATTTTGATATAGTTCACCGCATAGACTAAGATTGTCTGGTCCAAGCGCTGGTACTCCGTTTGAAATAAAAACTATACAGCCCGTGATATTTCCCCATTGATTCTCAAATATCCAAAAATCCTGTGTTCCATATACTTCTCCGCATAGTTGAGAATATGCAGTATCGCCAGTAGTATAGCCAACTAATAACATGGCATGTTCANNATTGGATGCTATTTGACTTGGATATTGCCCACCGCTTCCTGGAGAAATCCAGCAGCTGCTAATGGTCCATAGCATAATAAGTCCTGGATTATCTGTTGATCTGATAAGGGTCCATTTTCAGATAAGTAAATAACGCCTTCTGGGTAATATAGTGGAAAAGTAGGTCCATTATAATTGTGATTACATACATCACCTGGATAGCTTTGATAAAGATCTGTGAACAATATATAAAGTAGAATACATATAGTTCCATTCTCCATCAGGTGGAATTCCATATTGAGATGCAAAAAATATAGCAGAGTATGGATCACCTTCATTACAACCTTCGTTTATACTACAATATCCTGGAGTATTTGGATAACCATTATTACATTCTATTGCTAAATATGCTGGAGATAATGTTAGTTCTTCATTAGGTTCATTATTTCTTATCATATATATTGAAACAATTCCATTTGAAGATGCAAATGCCCAACAATCTCCGCATTCTCCCTGATCTCCTATTGGAGGTAAATAGTCATTTCCATTTACACTCACCCCAGAAAAAGCTTGTTTGTCCATTATATGTAAATAAACATTGTGAATTTTGATTATTATTTGGAGAGTTTTGATTATTTTCTGATGGTTATATATACAAGAGTTCCACTTGGTAAATATTGATTAAATATATTAATTGAATTTTGAAGATTTGTTGTAATAAAAACAGTATTATTTGTACTAACAAGGTATATTTAATTATTTGGATATAGAAAACTCACATTTTGATTATTATATAATGTTATATTCATTGTAAAAATTAATTGTATAATTATTGTTATCATATTGTATTATCAATTCTGTACCATTTGTATATAATAAAACTCCATTTGGTATATTAACTTTTATATAATATGACCCTTAATCTATTTATTGTATTTTGTAAATTCTGTAAACTGTTAATAAAATTTTCAAATATATATTCTTCCTGTTCTTTTTTAATATTTAAAGAATATTGATAATGCATATTAGGAAAGATAATGATATAATTACCAATATTATTGCTATTGAAAGTAAATTTAATTGATTCTTTTTCATTATGATCTAAAAATATTTAAAAATTTTAAAAAATTTTAACTTGGATTTTCTATATAAATTGTTACGTGTGTTGGAGATGTTTTTTCGACAAGTAATGGAATTTTTTCGAATTGGATTTCCATATGATAATTCATAAAATAATCCTGAAGTATAATATTGAATCATATTATTTGTTGTATTTATTATTACATTGCATGGTATTGTTTAAATATACATATTTATCATATATATACAACTTAATAAGTTGTTATTACTGTAAATATAATTTAAATATTTGTTTATTTCAATTTAAATATATACTCCTGTTCCATTGTTAGAATAACATACTTCTTCAACTGTAGAATATAGATTTTGGCATGAATATATATCTTGATATAATAATTGGGTCTGATTATTTATATTAGCAAATTTAAAATATAAATATACAGATAAACCAAAAGCAATGATCCTTACAACTATCCAAAACCAATTTTCCATTTTTATCCCTGGACATCAATATAGACATAATTTCCTGCCGAATATACTAATATATATTCTCCAGTCTTTATATAATAGCTACAATTTTGCATTACTACATTTGGATCTATACTACTTACATTATTTATTAAATCCTTACATGTAAATGGGTTTCCCTGATAGTTAATTAAATAGCAAAGACCCCGGGCTTTTTTATAATAACATGATACTACATCCATTGCAACATCTTGTATTGAAGTTACATTTGTTTCTACTACAGTTTATGTAATATTATATTTTGGCATTATACTACTAATGTAAGAAGTTATATTTCCTTTTAATAAAAATATTATTCCTAAAATTACCAATGTAAAAATTATTCCCATTATAATTAAAAATGTATAATTTATTGGAAGTTCTTGTGACTTTATTGCCATATTACAATATAACTTTTATTGTATATTATAAATATGCTATTATATGGATAAATATTTCCATTATTATTATTTAAATCAAATATAAAATTATTTGGATTAAATACAGTATAATTTTGCACATATTGAATTAATATTGATGAATTCAAAGTAATATTTTCATCTATATAAACATCATAACATACATTAAATAATTTATCTGTATTTACATTATTATTATAGCAATTTAATATTAATCCTATTATATCTGAATAAATTGTATCATTGCTTTCATTTGTATAAATAATATTTATTGAAGAAGGATAATATTTTTCACATGATGGGGAAAAACCACCTTGTGATATTAATGTTTGACAATAATATGCTTGAGAATTACTAAAAAATTTTGTATAAATAAGATTCATATAACTACAACAGATATTATCGCTATTATTATTATAAATATGGTATCTATTGTTATATCGTTCTTCATANATAATTAATACCTCCTTATAAATATATATAATTCTATAGCCAGAGGGAATTGTTATTCCATTTATTGTACAATTTTCACTAAGAAATACTTTAATATTTATTATTTCCTGAAAACTTTTATTATATAGGTCTTCTAGTTGTTGACAATTAATAATTTGTATACTATTTCCTCCCAAATATTTTTTACATTATAAATATAATAAAAAGAAAATAAACCGGCAATTATAATTAATATAAAGGTTATTATAATCCAATATATTGATTGCTGTAATCTCATAATTGTTATATTTATTGGTAAATATGGGCCAAATACTGTATATACTATTAATATTCCTATTATTGAAAATATTACATAAAATATTGTTCCAAACAATAAGTTTTTACCTATATAATATGATCGCATTGTTTTATCAAATCCATATTTTATTCCTGCGCTCATATATGAAGTAATCATTACATATTCTATAAAAAATATACCAATTTATTGCTCCAAAGAATGTTGGTGGTATTAAATTATATAGATTAAAGGTATTTGCAACGAAATTATATAGATTAGCTCCACTACCTAAACCAAAGGATTGGTCTTTAATTGAAAGAAATATGCAAGTGCAAAAAGCATTGAAACTATTCCGTTATTAAAAACTGTAACCATTGCAGAAATTAATGGTACTAGATTTTTTGATGTAATATCTATCAATCCAATTACTTCATTTAATATCTTTCTTACATTATATCTTATGNTATCTACATTTTCTAAATTTGTTGATATATTATATGCAATCTTTGATAAAACTTCAGGACCTTTTGATGAAGAAGTAACTAAAAGTTGCATGGATTCCCTTACTAATCTTGATGGATATAGATTTAATGAACCAATTTTTGGATCAAATATAGAAGTATTTAAATCATAGCCTCTTCTTAAATTATATAATGTTGTTTTTAGGAAATTTTCCATAACTCCAGAGGATTTTATTATTCTATTTGTTTAGTAGTTTTTTCAACTACCATTTCAAATGGAAAACATCATCTAAAATGATGCAAACTCATTTACAACAATTGGGAATTCATTTTCTATTTCTTCAATTTCATATNTTTTCTTAACTCTTTGGAAAGATGTTAAATAATAATAGGATCCTATACCCAAACCCAATCCTAAAGGTAATGCTAAAGTTAAAACAGAATATATTAATGCTCTATCTTGATAAACTATATTTAAATAATCACTTAAGAATCCTTGTGGAATAGATGTAATTTTTATAGCTAAAGAAATAAAATGATATATTCCTAAAATTGCAATTGATCCCAATATTATTGAAATTATGATTGCTGGAATTTCATTATCTCCAATTTTAAATCTTCCAGGTTTTGGTAGATCTCTTGCTAAAGATAAATCTGGAACAGAAAATGCAAATGGGTTCTTTGATAAAAAGTTCGGGATTATTAAAAATGTAATAACTGGTAAAATCAATATATATGAAAATGCTATGAAATAGAAACTTACAGTATTTAATAAAAATACAGATATTATTGGTAACATAATCAAGCTAACTATTGGAAGCATCAATAAGAAAGATACAATAACTGTTGCTGGTTCTTTTAAAGCATCTACATATAATTGAGATTTTTCTAATGATTTCTTCAATACCCATCCTAATATTCTATCTAATAATTTGTTTATATCATCAATAGAATTCTTATATTTAATATTTACAATATGTGTCATTGCATATACAAAATACTGGCTTACGATAAAACCATCTTCTTTGATAATATTCTAATGCAGATTCAATATCATTAAATTTATTTGTTTCTAAATAATCTAATAATGATTTAAAGTCTGTTNCAATAAAACCCTTCATATAATATGCTACATATTTTATTCCATTTTCCAAATNAGGATTTCTTTTTAGATATAATGATAAATATAATATTATCCATATAACTTCTGATGTTACTTGTATTCTAACAATTTGTGTATAGAATATTGGATAATATGCAAAATAAAAAGATAATATCAATAAAGAAATTAATAAAGAAAAAGCTAAATGAAAGCTAACAAAACTTAAAATAAATATAAAATTATAGAAAATAATGTTAGGCTTATTACAGAAGAAAATATATTATCTGGATTTGTATTTAGTCTATTTAACCATAAATGAAATGCATATTTTTTATATATACAATCAGGGGCTTTTAATATTATTAAATTAAAATTATTAAAAAAAATATTCAAAAAAACTCATTACATTTAGCTTGTTTCACTTGGTATATTATTTAACTGAGAATATGGTACCTGCAATGAAGAATTGACTACAATGGCATTCCATTAACATTATTATTTATACCCAATGCTGTGCAATTTCCAGTTACTGTTAATATTCCACTACTAACTGTTAAATTCAAATTACATCCATCTGCAGTATTATAATAGTTAGCAATATCCAATAATGCACCAAATACCTGATTTGTAATCCATGTTGGTAATTGTGAAGAACATTGTACTGGACCTGGATTTAATATTTGTGATGGAGAAGAAATATAAATATTTTCTTGTCCATTTGTTACATTAAAATATGTAGCAGAAGAAGTAATTTCCAAATACATAACTTGTTGCTTGTTCTGGATTATAATATAAATTATCAATATAAATCTGGCATTCTAAATACATGCAATCAAGAGGTGATATAGAATATCCTTCATATTGACATTGACTAGAAGAACCTCCATATAATTGTAATACTGCACTACATAGAACAGCATTTGAACAAACATAATATCCAGGACTTGTTTGTACAAGTCCATTTCCTATATCTTCATACTTTGTACAAAATGTATATGGGCTTGAACAATAGCTTGAAAAATCTGAAACTGCCTGTTGTATTTGAGTGTTTGATATTTGGCT
Source organism: Candidatus Nanopusillus massiliensis (assembly GCF_920984865.1). Taxonomy (NCBI): domain Archaea; kingdom Nanobdellati; phylum Nanobdellota; class Candidatus Nanoarchaeia; order Nanoarchaeales; family Nanopusillaceae; genus Candidatus Nanopusillus; species Candidatus Nanopusillus massiliensis. The sequence goes on from NZ_OV100765.1 coordinate 97,900, forward strand.
AATCTTTGAAGATTGTTGCTGGAATAATTTAATTACAATCACTGCCACAAATAACATTATTATTATTACAAATATTGTTTCTACAGCCATATCTATACCTCCCTTTTTCATAATTAAGGATAAATATTTTATTCTTTATAAATATTTTTAATAATATATTACAAATTCCATATCCTTTTCTTTCCTCAATTCTTCTATTAATTTTCTATCAATATCAATAGCACTCTTATTTGAATTTATTGCCAAAGTTCTATCGTCAATATAATTACTCTTTCTTATAACAATACTTCTATAATTTGTTAATAATAAATTTTTTGAACCATATGCAATTATATCATCTATCAAATCATCAACTTTAATTACAATCTTTATTTTTCCTTCATTTAATAAATGATATTTAAAATCTTCTGTGGATCTTTTACAGAATAATTTGCATTTATCCCAATTATGCAATCTCCTCTTTCAGTTAAAAAATTATCCTCTGTATTTTCTAGAGTACTTTAATGTGTTGCTTTTATTAATTTATTTCCCCTAGCTTTTATTACTAATTTCATTTAAGTAATTTAATATTTCTCTTGAAACATTTCTATTTAAATATTTGTCAGATTCTTCATATTGAAATATATGATGTAAATCTATTAAATACTATTGATTGTCTTTTAATAATAGATCAAATCCAAATATTTNTAAGTCGCATTTTTCGATAATTTTATATCCAATATCTATTATTTCTTCATCCAATTCATATAGTCTTCCATATCCTCCCTGACTAATATTTGCCTTAAAACTATTTTTATTAATTCTCTGCATTGCACCAATTGTTTTTCCTACAAAAATTACCCTTATATCTCTCTCATAAGGAATTTATTTTTGAAATATTAGATGTTTTAAATTTATTTTCTTTTCTAATAAATATTTTTCCAAAAAATTATATAATTCTTTTTCATTATCTATTTTGTTACAAATTCTCCTCTATGAGCAAACTGATGTTTATTGCATTGGAAATCCTATTTTATTTATTACATATTCTATGTTATGGATTGAGAATATTTTCACAAATTCGGCATCTTTACATATTTATTAAGAATGCTATAAAATAAAGTTTTTGATATTATAGATTCTTTAGTATGTATTCTATTTATTACTTTTTTTCCATTTTTTTCAAGATATTTTGCTAGAAAGTGTATATCTGATAAAAAAGTTGATCCAATGAAAAAGTAATATACATCATAGTTTAATATTTTTTCATTATATGGAAATATATTGTCCTTTTCTATATCAATAATTCTGATTTCATTATAATTTTTTATTTCCTCTTTCAATCTTATCATTCTATAATCTTCTAAATCAGTTTTTACGAATATGGCTACTCTACCCATTTTTAATATCTAGGAGGTAAAGTTATAAGTTTTTATGAAAAATTAAATAAAGTGTAAATCTACTAAAAATTCTAAATCTAAAAAAACTTCTAAAGTTAATAAACCTAAAAAAGATTTAAGGGAATTATCTGAAATCGATATAACAAAACATTATTTAGTACCAAAACATATAATATCACCTGAAGAAGAAAAGAAGGAATTATTGAGAAAAGTATAAGGTATCTTTATTAGATTTACCAAAGATCAAAATCTCGGATCCTGCATTAAAGAATCTAAATGCTAAGCCAGGGGATGTTGTTAAGATTATAAGGAATAATCCATGGACTGGGGAAGAAGTATATTATAGAGTTGTTGTTGAGGATTAAGCTTATAAGGATATCATATATATAAATAAAAAGTGGCTAAAATAATATNGATAACTATATCTTATTCTATAAATACTTGGAGGAAAATGATCTCTTAGGAGTACAACTAAGGTCCTTTGAATACATCGTTGATGTAGAAATGACAAAGATTGGAAGGGAATTGGGAACATTTTCTCCAAGATTATTGGCTCCAGGATTAAGAGATTTACAATTTAAAATAGAAAGATGGTGGTTGGGGAAGGCAGATTTTATGGAGAAAGAAGGGGTTTCCAGATTAATATATCCAATAGAAGCTAGAATTAGAGGACTTACATATGCTGGAACAGTATATATGGAATTTTCTGTATATGAAAACGAAACATTTAAGAGTGAATATCAAGTAGAATTGGTAGATTGCCAATAATGGTTAGATCAAAATATTGTAATACTTATGGATTATCTGAAGAGCAATTAATAAGAATTGGAGAAGATCCGACAGATAAGGTTGGATATTTTATTATTAATGGAAATGAAAAATTAATTATATTGTCTGAAGAACTTGCGACAAACAAATTTTAGTTNAAAAAGAATCTGGTTCTATAAAATATAGTGGATATTTATTATCAGAATCTTTAACTCAATTAAAGGCTCATAGAATGGAAATCACAAAAGATGGTTTATTATATTTATCATTTGAGAAATATAAAAGGATTCCTTTAATACCTTTAGTAAGGGCTCTGGGTTTAGAAAAGGATGTTGAAATAAAGCAACTAATTTCTGAAGGGGATGATTTTGAAGAAGTATATATTAATTTATTGGAATTCCAAGATATAAAAACTTCTGAGGATGCAATAAGATATTTGGCTGATAAATTAAAATTAACAGGATCTCCAGAAGTTAAAAAAGAAAAATTATTATCAATACTAGATAATTTATTATTACCGAATATTGGAACATCCCTAATGATAGATTATTAAAGGCATACAATTTATTGAAGATGGCAAGAAAGTTATTATAATTAGCTCATGAAAAAATTGATGAAGATGTAAAAGATCACTTTGCAAATAAAATAGTTAGAACACCTGGAGAACTAATAAGAGAATATTTCTTAGTTACTTTAAGAACATTGATGACAGATGCAATGTATCAATATGAAAGGTTGGTGAAAAGAGGGAAGATACCTTCATATACATCTATATTTAGATCAGAAAATATTTAGTGAGAGATTTGAAAATGTAATGGGTATTGGAAAATGGACAAGGAATAGAACTGGAATTGCGCAAGCTTCTGATAGAACAAATAAAATTTCTGTTTTATCTCATCTAACAAGGGTTGTTTCTTCAATATCTAGTGAAGCTGAATTATTAGAAGCAAGAATGGCTCATGGTACTCATTGGGGTAGATTAGATTTAATAGAAACACCTGAAGGTCATGAAACTGGATTAAGAAAAAATAAAACAATATTAGCAAAAATAAGTTTTGAAGAGATTGATAAAAATCAATTAATTAGAAAATTGGAGGATATACGATTAAGGCAATAGTTAAAAATGTTTCAGATAAAAAATAAAAATGGCATATTAGGTTTATGTAGATAGTATTTTTGTTGGATATGTTGATGATGTTAATAAATTTATTGAAGAATTTAAGGAGAAGAGAAGAAAAGGTATTATTCCATATTTTGTAAATATACATTTTGATGAAACAAGAATGTTATAGAGATATTAGCAAGAAAAGTAAGGATTTTAAGACCTTTGATTGTTGTAAAAGATGGAAAGCTATTATTAACAAAGGAGCATATTGAAAAATTAAAGAAAGGAGAAATAAAATGGTCTGATTTAGAAAAGGAAGGTATAATTGAATGGGTTGATCCTGCTGAAGAAGAAAATTTATATGTTGCATTATATCCTGAAGATATAAAGGAAAATACAACTCATTTAGAGTTATCTTCACTATAATATTTGGTATAGTCTACTCTTTAGTTCCATTTTCAAATAGAAATCAATCTGCAAGATTAAATGGAGGTGTTAGACCACAGAGACAGGCTCATGCTATATATTCATTGAATTTCCATAATAGATTCGATACTGATATATCACTTTTATATTATCCTCAATATCCGATTACTAGAACATTTTCTTTTAATATATTTAAGGATGATTATGCAATAGGACAAAATGTAATTGTTGCTGTAATGACACAGGAAGGATATAATATTGAAGATGCAATTATCATGTATAAAGGTTCAATAGATAGGGGTTTATTTAGATCTGTGTATTTTAGATCTTATGAAATAGAAAGATTAAGATATTCTGGATGATTACAAGATGAAATTACAATTCCAGATCCTTTTGTAGAATTATATAGAGGAAAAGATAAATATAAAAATTTAGAAGAAGATGGAATTGTTTCTTGTCGAAATATTTGTAAAGCCGAAGAAGTTCTTGTTGGCGGCCTATCACCCCCAAGATTTATTGGTTTAACTTCTGAATCTATTGCAACAGGTTTAAGAAAGAAGGATTCTTCATTAACTACTGGTAGTGGGGAAGAAGGGTGGGTAGATAAGGTTGTAATAACAGAATCTGATGATGGAAATTTATTAGTTAGGATAAAATTAAGGGACTTAAGAATTCCAGAACTTGGAGATAAATTTTCTGTAAGACATGGACAGAAAGGTGTTTTGGGAATGATTGTTGACCCATCAGATATGCCTTGGTCATCTCCAGGTCTTGTTCCAGATATAATATTTTCTCCTGCTGGAATTCCTTCAAGAGATTCAGTTGGATTATTATTAGAATTGCTTGCTGGAAAGATTGGTAGTTTAAATGGAAGGTATGTTGATGAACTACAAGGTTGGAGAAAGTGAAGAAGAATTAAGGAAAGAACTCTTATCTTTAGGATTTAGAGAAGATGGAACAGAAACATTATATAATCCTTTAACTGGAGATGAATTTAAAGTCAAAATATTTATTGGAAGTATTTATTATTTAAGATTAAAATATATGGCAAAGAACAAATTACAAGCAAGAGCAACAGGTTCTCTTACTTTATAGACAAGACAACCAACAGAAGGTAAATCAAAGAAAGGTGGTTTGAAATACAGTGAAATGGAACATGAAGTTCTTGCTGCTCATGGTGCTTCTATATTAACAAGGGAAATGTATTCTTCTGATAATACAACAATTTATGTTTGTGAAAAATGTGGTTCTCTTGCTGTTGAAGATAATATAAAAATAGGGTTTATTGTCCTGTTTGTGGTGAAACTGAAAAAATATCAAAAGTTAAGGTTTCTTATGCATTCTACTTATTATTAAATGAATTAATTTCTCTTGGATTTGGCCTAAGCTTAAGTTAAATTATAAGTTTTAATGATGGACGATATATTTTTCAAAAGAATTTCTGAAATTCAATATTCCCTATTAATTCCAGATACAATAAGAAAAATGTCTGCAGCAAAAATAATTGTATCAGAGTTATGATGATGAAGATGGAACCCCAATAAGGGGTGGATTAATGGATTTAAGATTGGGAGTAGTAGATCCAAGTTATGTATGTGAAACATGTGGAAAAACTGCAGGAAAGTGCCTTGGTCATTTTGGTCATATTGAATCAGCAAGACCAGTATTGCATCCAGAATTTTTGCCAATTGTTAAAGAATTAGTAAATGCTGTTTGTCATAATTGTGGTCATGTAAAATTAAGGAAAGAAGAAAGAGAATTTGCATTAAATAAAATAGAAAAGTATAAAAATGCAAAAAGAAGGAATAAATTATATAAATTTATAGTTAAGTTTGTATATTCTAGAGCTAAAAAAAGCATCCAAAATGTCCTGTATGTGGATATGAAAATCCAAAAGTTGAATTTAGAAAACCATTTCACTTTTAGCAGTTAAGGATAAGGAAAATGAAAGAAGAATGTATCCTGTTGAAATAAGATCAATATTTGAAAAAATACCAAATGAAGATTTACCATTAATTGGATTTGATCCATCATCTTCTGACCAGAATGGATGATAATGACAGTTTTACCTGTACCTCCAGTAACAATGAGACCTTCGATAGTTTTGGAAACTGGAGAGAGAGCAGAAGATGATTTAACTCATAAATTGGTTGATATTGTAAGAACAAATCAAAGATTAAAAGAAGATATAACAACAGGAGCCCCTCAAGTTATTGTAGATGATATATATAATTTATTACAATATCATGTATTTACATATTTCAATAATACCTTACCAAATGTCCCGAAGGCTCAACATAGATCTGGAAAACCATTAAAATCATTAGTTGAAAGATTCTCTGGAAAGGAAGGAATAATTAGAAGATATTTGCTTGGAAAAAGAATAAATTATAGTTCAAGGGCAGTTATTAGTCCAGATACGAAAATAAAACCAAATGAGGTTGGAATACCATTATATGTTGCAAAAACATTAACAGTTCCTGAAAGGTTTACTGAATGGAATATTGAAAAAATGAGGGAATATATATTGAATGGACCTGAAAAATATCCAGGTGCAAATTATGTAATATCTCCGGATGGAAGAAAAAGAGTAATTACTGAAGAAAATAAAGAAACAATTGCCTCAATGATTGCACCAGGATGGATTGTTGAAAGACATTTAATGGATGGAGATATTGTATTACTATTAAGATATCCTTGTTTACGTAGTTATCAATGATGGGTCATAATGCTAAAATACTTCCAGGAAATACTTTTAGAATAAATCCAATAAAATGTAGACCTTATAATGCAGATGTTGATGGAGATGAGATGAATGTATTCTTACCAAGAAGTGAGGAAGCAAGAGCAGAAGCAGAATTTTTAGCAGAAATATAAAATAATTATATTACTCCAAGGTATGGGGACTTTATTGTTGGTATGATTCAAGAAATGATAACAGGATTATATTTAATAACGCAGGATGATGTAAAAATACCAATTAATCAAGCTGCACAGTTAGTATATATGTCTAATGCTAATGATAAAGATTTAGATAAATTATCTAATATTATAAAAAAAGCTAAAGAAGAAGGTAGAGATTATTTAACTGGAAAGGAAGTTGCTTCAATATTTTTGCCAGATGACTTTATTTTGAAAATGATAAAATAAAGATAGAAAATGGAATGATAGTCAGAGGATATCTTGATTCAAGTTTAATAAAGGCAGAAAAACGTAGATTATTTCTTGTATTATATAAATTATATGGAAAAGAATATTTAACAGATTTATTACAAAAATATAGCTTATTAGGAATATATTATCAATATAATTTAGGAATTACAATGTCAATTTCAGATTTTGATTTACCAAAAGAAGCAAAAGAAGAAATAAAAAAGATAGTAGATGATACACAAAAAACATTCAATGATCTATATAAGCAATATACTGAAGGAACTCTTGAAAGGATTGCTGATAGAAGTTTACAGCAAACATATGAATTAAAATCTATGCAGACAATATCTGAAAGTGTTACAAAAATACAAGATGTTCTTAGGAAATATATGAAAAAAGATACTGGTACATATATTATGTCTGTAACTGGTGCAAGAGGTGATTGGCAGAATGCTGTTAGGATGGTTGGATCTTTAGGATTTCAAGCATTTAGAGGAAGATTTATAGATTTTGGTTATAGAAGAAGGAATTTATCAATATATGAAAGAAATGTATATNNNCCAAAATATCATGGTTGGGTAATAAGTTCTTATAGAGATGGATTAAAACCATGGGAAATGTTCTTCCATGCATTACCTGGTAGGGATTCTTTAATGGATACAGCAATAAGAACTGCTACAATCTGGATATTTCTATAGAAGATTAGTATTAAGTTTATATGATCTACATGTAAATGATGATTTAGATGCCTATAATGCCTATAATAGGATTGTACAATTTGTTTATGGAGGTGATGGTGTTGCAGTACATAAATCAATAAATGTAAAATTAGATGTAAATTTACTGGGGCAAATTTTAAAACCTTAATGACGGAAAAAATAAAGATGGAACTACCAGAAAAAATAAAAAAGGATCTAGAAAAAATAGAAGATGAAAAATTAAGAAAAATTGTAGAAGATTTTTCATATAAATTTATAATAGATCCAGGGGAAGCTGTTGGAGTAGTTGCTGCTCAATCAATAGGGGAACCAACTACACAGATGATATTAAGATCATTCCACTTTGTAGGTATATTTGTTCAGCAGGTTTCTTTGGGTTTACCTAGAATCACAGAAATTACTGATGCAAAAAAGAAAATGAAACAGAGATATATGATAATAAGGTTATTGATGAATATAAAAATGATTTAAATGTAGTCCAAAATGTTGCAAAAAAGATAAAGGAATTATTATAGGAAGATCTCTTATCATCAATAACATTGGATGTATTTGAAAATAAAATAATTATTAGTTTGGATAAAGAAAAATTGAAGAATGAAGAATTAACATTTGATGAAGTATATAGAATATTAAAAAAGAAAATAAAGAAATATAAGGTTGAGAGTGATAAGCAAAATATATATGTAATTGCTTGAAAATTATCTGCTAGGGAATTATATTTGCTTAAAGAAATGGTAAAGAAAATATTAATAAAAGGAATAAAAGGAATGAAGGGTACAATTACTATATAAGGATGAAAAAAATAACGAATATGAAATATATACTGTTGGATCTAAGTTATTAAAATTATGAAAATACCGGAGGTAGATTATACAAGAGTATATACAAATGATCTAAGAGAAATAGAAAAGGTTTTTGGAACAGAACCTGATAGAGCTGCAATATTACAGGAATTAGTTAAATTATATGAAGATCAGGGTCTTAGTGTAAATGTAAGACACTTTATGTTAGTAGCAGATATGTTGACATGGTATGGGACATATTTAGGTATAAATAGATATGGATTACATGCAGAAAAAGAATTTACATTATCAAAAGCAGCATTTGAAACTCCAATTCCTATATTTGTTAGGTCTTCAATGATGGGACAGTCTGATAAGGTAGTAAGTGGAATAGAAAATGTTATAATGAATTCAACCAATATACTTAGGTACAGGTTTATATGATATATATTTTGTAGGAAATAAAAAGGAAGATAAGGAATAAAAATATTTTTTATATAGAAAAATTTTATGGTAACATTTGATGATTTAAGAAAGAAAATTGTTGATGAGAAAAAGATAGTTATTGGATATAATAGAACTTTGAAAAAGATTAAAAGAGGAGAGGTAGAAAAAATATTTTTAGCAAAAAATGTTCCTGAAAATATAAAAAAGGACATAGAATAATATCAGAAGTTGGGAAATTTTGAAGTAGAGGTATTAAATTACTCAAATGAAGAAGTAGCTATTGCTATTGAAAAAGCCATTTAAAATTTCTGTTAGATCTATATTAAAGAATGGCTAATGGATTATTTGCTGCTAAGAAATTAGTTGAAAATAGAAAAAAATTTAGATGGAGTAAGAAAGAATGGAAGAGAAGAATATTGAAATTAAAAGAAAAATATGATCCTTTGGAAGGAAGTCCAATGGCATCAGGAATTGTATTAGAAAAAGTACAGATTGAAAAAAGACAGCCATATTCTGGAATGATAAAATGTGTAAAAGTGCAATTAAAGAAAAATGGAAAAATTGTTACATCATTTGCTCCAGGTGATAAGGCAATAAAATATATTGATGAACATGATGAAGTATTAATAGTTGGAATAGGAGGACCAAAGGGAAGAACTAGAGGTTCAATACCTGGAGTAAGATATAAGGTAATACTAGCAAATGGACAACCTTTGGAATTATTAAGAAAGGGTAAGATAGAAAAAGCTAGAAGATAGTTTCTTATTTTAATAATTTTATATAGGCAATTTTATTATAGAAAGAAGAAGAAATAGTTGCTATTTTCTAATAACAAAAACAATATTTATATAATTTTATTACATAAAAAATAAATGGTATATAGCCTATTGGTAGCTATAGGTTATTATATTGGTTTTTTAGTAGTAGGTAGTGCTTAATAGGTTATTTTGTTGGATGGATAGTATATAAAGTATTGGACTGGCTATTTGCAAAATATATAAAAATAGGGAATTTATATGAGAAATTAAAATCAACATTTAGCAAAATGCCAGAAATAAATTAGAAAGCCTATTATCATATTTAGTTGGAATAATATTACGAATATTAGTATTTAATGATATATTGCCATTGATGCCAAATGTATTAACAGCAACACAGTATTCTTATGTAACTAATGTATTACAATGGACAATGATGGTTTCTTCTTCATTATTGTTAATGTCAATATTTGTATTAATAATAGCAGCTGGTGTAATATTCTCAATATTCTTTACATCATATCTATATATATTAATTGAAGGATATAATGAATATGTAGCAGAATTATTGAAACTATTACTATTTGTAGGATTTGTATGGATAATAACATACTATTCTCTAGGATTATTAGGATTCCAATCTACATTATTTAATAATATAATAAGTGTATTTGTTGTATTATCAATTGGATTAATTGTAATGAAGTATATAACAGAAAATGTAAACGAAAATTCATATTATAAGAATGTAAAACCATTCATTCAAGTATTTATATATTCAATATTCGTTATATCATCGCTATCAGTATTAACTGTTGGATATTCAAATATTTCAACAAGTATGGAGAGCATATTTGCATGGGGCATCGTAGTACTATTTGTACTAACACTAAAACCAATTTTAGTTAAGGCAATAAGAGAATAAGAATAATTTTTTAATTTATCTTTTAATATTATTTTTAATGGTAAATAATATTGATGATTTGAAATTTATTGGAAGGTGGAAATATGAAATAGATGTAGAAGATGAAACATTAAGAGCATTTATGAATTTAAAACCATATGTTGTTCCAAAGACAAAAGGTAGATATCAAAATAGAAGATTTGGAAGAAAAAATATGCCANTTATAGAGAGATTAATTGGTAGATTATTGACACCAGGTTGTTATGGGGGAAAGCATAAGTTTACATCATATTATGCTTCTGGAGAATATCATAAAGTATTAAAAATATTAGTTGAGGCATTTGAAATAATTGAAAAAGAAACAAAACAAAATCCAATAAAAGTATTGACAAAAGCAATAGAAAATGCTGCTCCAAGAGAAGAAATAACAAATATAGAAATTGCTGGTGCAAGATATCCAAAAGCAGTAGATATTTCACCTTCAAGAAGAATTGATTTTGCTATAAGGCATTTGTTTGGGGAGCATATCATAGTTCTAGAAATAAAAAAGATATGGCAAGTGCATTGGCAAAAGAAATAATAAATGCGTATAATAATTCTGTAGAAGCATTTGCAATACAAAAGAAATTAGAACTAGAAAGATTGGCATCTTCTTCTAGATGATTTGTTTATAAAGCTATAAAAGTAATTTTTATTTTATGACCCGCGGAGTCTCGTACCGAAAAAAGTTTTCTTTACCTCTGGTATAGGTATAGCGGATGATCCACTATTAAGTTTTGAATATGCATTGAGAGAAGCAAAAATAGAAAAGTTTAATCTAGTTCCAGTATCTAGTATAGCACCACCGAATGTAAAAATTATTGACATAAATGAGGGATTAAAATATTTAAAGGCAGGTCAGATTGTATTTTGTGTTCTAGCAAGATTTACATCAAATGAAGAGGGTAAAGAAATATTCTCTGAGTTGGAGTAGCATTTACCCAAGGATAAAAAATATAATGGATCTTTTACGGAATACCATGGATAATATACTGGAAAAGAAGAAGGATATGCAAAAAATATGGCGAAAAATATGCTAGAGTCTATGTATAATATAGAAATAGATAAGGAATTTGAAATATATAGAAAAACAAAGGTAGAAAAATATAGTACTGTTATATCAACAGCTGTATTTATTCTTTAAATAAATTTTTTAAATACATAAACCATAAACATTTTTATGTTACCTGTCTATGATATTAATAGGATTGTTTTTGCATCATCTCTTGCTATACATATTATAATAGCATCAATTACAATTGCAATGCCCTTTGCAATTGGAACATTAGCATTATATGGAATATTAAAGAAAGATGAAAGTATAAAAAATTTAGCACAAAGAATATCGACATTAATATTAGTTTTATTTGCAATAGGAACATTGTCTGGTACAATTGTTGCTCCTGAAATGTATATATTATTCCCAAAATTTATGCAAATAGTGAGTAATACAGCAATTATATCATTATATATAGAAATTTTAGCATTCTTCATGGAATCTTTATTTGTAGGTATATATTTCTACTCATTTAAAAAATATAATAATTCGATATTACATCCAATATTTATGTATTTAATTGGAATATTTGCAGCGATGTCTGGTTTTTTAATAATAACATTTAATGCTTTTATGAATTATCCTGTAGGAATTGAATATTTGAATGGTCAATATATTGTATAAATCCAAATTCCATATTTTTTACTCCAATAGAATTTATTGAAGTATTTCATGGAATTTTAGCATCATTAGAATTTGGTTTATCAATATTTGTATTAGTTATTTCCTATAAAATATTGAAAGAAAAAGATATTGAAAATATAAAAATATATGGAAAAGCTTTGAAATTAGCAATTCTCAGATTATTCTTATCAATATTATTATTAGGAGTATCAGGAATAAATCCAGCTGAGATACCTTNGCAAAATATCAACCANNTAAGTATGCAGCATTANAGGGCAATTTGAATGGAAATATTGTCTAATGCACCTGAAAATTTATTTGGAATTGTTACAAACAATTATACATTAATTGATTCAATAAAAATTCCAAATTTGCAAAGTTTATTATTATATGNGAGTTTAATCCAAATACAATTGNTCCTGGAATATATGCCAATGAGTCTTATATACCTTCACCAAATNNTAGTACATAGCACATAATTCTTTTGATTACTGGCAATATTTGGATTCTTAATATTCTTTATATCATTATATGGATTGATCTCTTTAATAATTTCAAAAGAAGATAAAAAAGATAAAAAATTTAGTTTAAATCCAAAATACACATTTTATATGAATAAATTATTATTATACGGATTAATATTATTATCTGTATTATCTTTAATTTCCTTCGGAAACTGGATGGGTTGCTACGGAAGTTGGAAGGCAACCATGGACAATATATGGAATACTATTAACAAGAGATGCTGCAAATTCAAATCCGGGAGTTGTTCCTATTGCAATAGCTTTTGAATTAATATATATACCATTATTTGTTCATATCTATATGGGCTATAAAAAAATTATTTATTAATAAATTATGATAAACTATTCATTTTACTTTTATACATATATATTTTTAATTGCAGCGACAATCTTATTACTTATAGGAATAGAAATAGCCTTGGCATTATCATTACTTATAAATAAGGATGTATATAAAAAATATGAAAATTTGTTTTTATCAATGTGGGAAAAACAGGTACATCAATTGTTTTCTTTGTAGTACAATAT
>NZ_OV100765.1:111118-113001 GCF_920984865.1 Candidatus Nanopusillus massiliensis
TTATTACCATCATTATTGGTCCCTGTTGCATATTCATTTTATCCACTAATATTTATTATATTATTTTTATTTATATTTAGAAATATTGGAATAGGGTTTTTTGAAGGAAAAAGTATAAATAAGAATATAGTAAAAGAGATATATTAATATATTTATTTGGAACCTTGATAATGGCAATATCATTTCTTTCTATATTAACTGCAGCTATTACTGGTTATGGTATTAAAATTGTAAATGGAAATATTGTTTGGGGGCCTTCTATTATATTTAATGACTCAACATTATTATTGTTGTTATCAACAATATTATTTGTTTTAGGTATTCTTGGATATATATTTAATGTAAAGAAGTTTAAAATATATGGATTAGTAGGAGATTTGTTAGTATTCTTGCATATATATTTATATGAAAATACAATACCTTATCTATTCTTTTTTCCACTAATAATATTACTAATATTAACATTTGTGAATTTAAAGGATATTGTACAAAGAATATTATTCATAATTTCTCATTATTTGAATGCAATGATATTATCAACATTATTATTTCCATATATATTTGGAACAATTAATATAAATTCATTATTATCTCAAAGCTTGCCATTATTATTTGCAGAATTTATAGTATCAATTATAATAACAATAGTAGTAATTGGAATATATTATTTTGAAATAAAAACAATTTTAAGCTAGCTTTCAAAAACTTTATTATATATCTCTTTTAATTGGTTTGGAACAACGTGAGTATATATTTGTGTAATATTTTATGAGCTATGTCCTAGTATTTCTTGTATATATCTTATATCAACGCCTTTTGATAATAATGTTGTTGCAAGAGAGTGTCTTAATACATGTGGAGTTACTTTTTTATTTATTCCAGCTTTCTTTGCAATATTTTTTGTAATTCTTTCAACCTGTCTTGATGATAATGGAAATATATTTTCAGTATTTATTTTATTAATATAATCTTTTAATTCTTTAACAATCCTTTTGGTATTGGTACTATTCTTTCTTTACCGCCCTTTCCATATACTTTTACAAAACCTTCTTCAAAGATTATATCATTCTTTTTTATTTTTATTACTTCGGAGAATCTCACTCNAGTATAAAATAGGAATTTAATAATTAGTTTATCTCTATAATTTTCAGCATTTTCTAATAATCTATTTAATTCATCATATGTAATAAATTTTGGTAATCTTTTATCTACCTTTGGAGCTTTTCTTTGCTTTGCTAAACTTTCATTATCTAAAAATTTTAAAAAAGATGATATAGCTCTAGCATATAATCTTAATGAATTTGAATCTAGTTTTTTCTTAACCTTTAATTCAGCTAAAAATTTTAGAATTATATTCTTATCTAATGACTACTAATAGATTTTGTATCTGTAATAATTATTCCATTAGTTATTAGAAATTCTAAAAATTTCTTTGTTATACTAGAATATGTTTTTATTGTATTTTTAGACTTTCCCTGTATTTCCAGCCATACTTTAGATTGCTTACAATAATTTCATTCATTTATATTTCAGAAACTTTGTGATATAAAAATTTTAAATAATAAAAATATTATAGTTTCATCCCTACCTGCCAGGCACTGGGGATATATGAACCAGTTCCTCCAGGTAGGGGAGAAGAATGATGTGGTTGGCTTGAAACTGAAAAATGATGAATACGGCTACGCTGATAAAAATTTATAATATAATGCTTTCCATAATATTTTTGGCTTTAGAAGCATATTTTTCATATTTTTCTGAATATTCATCAAATATATTATAAAGCAAGTCTCTATCATAACCATGTTTTCTCATTAAATAAGTTAGAATTCCTATATCATTTAAGTCTTTTTCTTCTTTTCTTCTTAAATAAGTAAATATTTTAT
>NZ_OV100765.1:113007-118603 GCF_920984865.1 Candidatus Nanopusillus massiliensis
GTAAATATTCCATTCCAGCAACATATAATTTTATTATCTTTTTACCTAGCTTTAATTCTATTTTATTATATGGTACTTCTTTATCTTTAAATAATATACTTATGCTTGGTCCATATTTATAGTTAATTTCAATTCCATCGTACCCAAATATTCTCCCCTCCTTAATTGATAAATCTGATAATTTTCCATATATTATTTCTTTTGCTTTTGTTTCCTGATTTTCATTTATTATATAAGCTATATCTTTAGTTTCACCAATATATTTTCTTATTATGTTTTGCATATGCAGCTACAGCCATTCCCCCTATTAATATTGGTTGGATATCATAATCACTAGCAAATGCTTTTAATATACTTTCAAGGTTTTTTATTGTAAGCTTATCAGTTAATTTATAACTTTCCTTTGATATGTCTTGTGATGTTATATGCGGCATATATAAAAATAAGTAAAGAAAAAGTTATAAATGTTACTTATAAAGTTTCTCTAAATAATAAAACAATATTAAATTCATACTATTTATAAAGGAGGGGATTTTTTATGATAATTATATAGATAAAAAATAGCAAAAAGTTACTTAAAAATATCTAAATTAGTCATAAATATTTAGTTTTTCCTTTAATGTTGTAGATCTTCTGTTTGTTGAATATAGTTAATAAATCTTTTATTGTATCTTTTGTTGGTATTCCAGTATTTAGTGATAATTTTACTAAGTTTTGGTATGCTTTTGTTAATAATTCTTTATATTTTCTTTTTTGGGAATGCAATTTCTAATGTTAATGTATAGCTTTTCTACATCCGGATCTTAATTGATTTATATATTCTTATAAAGGAGTTGATAACATATCATATCTTTATAATGTTTTTCCATCATATACTACCAATAATTTTATCTTTACTGGTATTGGAGTTATATTAAATTTCTGTAATAATGATACTAATTCACTGTCAACTTTTTGACTTTTCTTTGCTACTAATGTATCTTCAGTTATAACAATTTTTCCATTTTCAACCTTTGTTTTTATATTATATTTCTTTAATTCAGTTAATACAGGACCTGGTGTTAAATAGATAGGTCCAGCTCTTATTATTAACATCTTCCTCTAAATATCTCCTTCCTTAGCAGCTCTATAACTTTTATTTTCTTCCAATATTTTATTTAATAAAAATGGATTTATATCATCTTTTGGTAATATTAATAAAACTGCAATTCTTTTATTTTCTTCAATTAATCTATCATCTTTTTAATATTTGGATCTTTANNNTTTTCTAAAGCTTTAATCAAGAGATTCTTTTTAACAACTTTTACATTAATATTCATTTCCTTTAACTTTTTTCTAATTACTTGTAGAGAAGCTGTTGGAATATCCATTATATTTGCTATTCCAATTATCTTAGAATTAGATAACTTAGAATATAAATCATTTGCATATAATATCTTTTGTTGGGATACCATTTTACATTATTCTTATTGAATCACTCATTGTTAGCTTTATATAAACACTCTTTATGCTATTTTTATTCCCAGGAACCCTATTAATAAAATATACTAATACATGGTTTGCATTTTCCAATATATCTTCATATTTCATATCTTCAGTTCCAGTTGGTATGCCAATAGTTTTGTGGTTCTTTACAACAATTCTAATCATATTTTGTAATCTATTATAAATTGATCTTAAGAAATCCTGGTTTCATTATCTGGAATTATCATTCCATGACTTTGGATTTGGCATTTTATTTTTTGTAGATAAGTATTTACCTAAATTTTTTCCTACATCTGCCATAGTTGATGCCTGTGCTACAAAAATATAATATCTCCTAACTAATTTTTTTGCTTCCCTTTTATTTTCAGCTATTTCCTTTATTTTATCCTTAACCAATACAAAATCAAATATTTCTTTTGCAGGTTTTTCTAATTCAGGTCCAACAATTGCAGCAATTTTTATTTTCTTTCCTCTACCTTTAGGTAATTCAACATATCTCTGTAAATCTATTTTCGCTTTTGTTTAAATCATATTCTTTCTTTAAATTAATTATAAGTTCTACTGCTGTTTAAATCTTCTCTTTTTTGATTTTTCTATGAGAGATTGTATATTTTTAACATCCATAGAAAAAAGAAATATAGAAAATATTTAAAAATTATCTTTTAACAAATAACTCTATTATATCCTTTATTGATTTTTTAAATGAGAAATATTTCTTTATATAATGCCTTATAATCAGAAAAATTATAATAATTGTTATAACTATCCCTAATATTAAACCAATAAAAAAACTTAAAATATCAAACATATCATTTTAATAGACTATCATACAATCCCTGATCTACTTCTTTTACTAATTCTTTTGGATTTCTATTATTTACCGTTAATCCCAAAGATAATGCCGTTCCTAAAACCATTTTTACTGCAGATTTTAAATCATTAGTATTTAAATCACTTCATCTTTACTTTTGCAACCTTTATTACTTGTTCCATTGTAATATTTCCAACTACTACATCTGGTTTTGTCCTTTTTGCAATTTCTATATTTGCTTCCTTCTTTAATAATGATGATGTTGGTGGCAATCCTACCTCTATTTCATATTTTCTTGTTTCTGTATCTACTATTATTTTTACAGGTACCTGTAAACCTTTGAATTCTTTTGTAGCTTCATTTATTTTATTTATTACTTCTCCAATGTTTAATTTNNNNTGGCTCAATTTTGGTCCTATATTTGGTCCTGGTTTAGCATTTCCTCCTTCTACTAATATATTCCATAACTTCCTTGCCCATATAGATTTGTTTTTTAAAATATATTTTAAAGATTATATAGATGGGTANNAGCATAGTATAAAGGAAATGAAGGAAGTATATGAAACAGCTAGCAAACTTACATGGGATGAAATAAAGAAATTGGTTTATGTTACATTATTATTCTTTGCATTGGTTGCAGCTATTGTATTGCCTATATTTATAAGCTTACAGTATAAGGATAATATATGCCAATATAAGCCATAGTTGTAACATCTGGAAGAGAAGAACTTGTAGCTGATATTTTAGCAAATGAGGGAAAAAATGTAAAGTATGCTATATATTCTATAATACAAATACCTGGCGTAAAAGGATATTTATTTGTTGAAACAACTAATTCTTTAGAATTACAAAGAGCAGTTTTAGGGATAAGGGATGTTAAAAGAGTATTACCTCAAGAAATTCCAATAGATGAATTATTAAAATACTTTGAAGAAGAAAAAGGTGAATATGATATAAATGATATAGTAGAAGTATTATCTGGAGCATGTAAAGGAACTAGAGGAAAAATAATAAATATAGATGAAAAGAAAAAGGAAGTAACAAAAGAATTAATTGATGTTCCAGTTCCTTTACATTAAATGTACCTATAAATAGTTTAAAATTAATAGAAAAATCTAAATCACTTCAATTCCAAGATCACTTTCTAGCTTTTTCTGTTCTTCTGGTTTTAATTCTTTTTCTCCAGATTTTATTCCTAATATAAATGATGGAGGTGCTTTAAATTTTGTAATTTTTAATGATACTCTTACATAATTCTTTTTATCTTCTTCAATTGTAATTCCTTGTATTAATTTTGCTTTTGGATCTAATACAGATTTTATTGTATCTAATATTTTATTTATATCTGTAGGTGTTACATCTGGTGATGAAACAATTCTTACTAATGCAGCTTTAGCTCCTGTAGCATCAACATCAACAAATGGGTTGTTTAGTGCTCTTTGAACAGCTTCTGCAGCTTTGTTTTCTGAATTTGATTTCTCCAACTCCAAATATACCATATCCAGAGCCAACTACAATCGATNTAAAGTCTGCAAAATCTACATTTATATATCCTGGTTTTGTTAACAATACTGTTAGATCTTTTAATGCATTTGCTAATAATGAATCTGCAACTTTAAATGCTTGCATCAATGGAATATTTGGATATAAAGTTTGTAATTTATCATTTGGAATAATTACTAGAAATCAACATTGTTTTCTAATTTTTCTAAGGAATATAAAGCATTATCCCATATATTTGCACCTTCTACAGAGAATGGCCATGTACATATAGCAATTACCAGTGTTCCCATCTTTTTTGCAATTTCAGCAACAACCGGTGCAGCACCACCACCAGTACCACCACCAAGACCACAGGTGATAAATATGACATCAGCACCTTCTATTGCTTTCTTTAATTCTTGTTCAGATTCTTTTGCGGCTTCTAGCTCCAACTTTAGGATCTTTTCCTGCACCTAAACCTTTTGTTAATTGTTTTCCTACCAATATCTTCCTGTGTGCTTTTGTTATTAACAAATGTCTAACATCAGTATTTACTGCTATTAATTGTGGGCCTTCAATTCCCATCCATATAATGTAGAAATTGTATTGCTTCCACCACCGCCACATCCAATAACTTTTATCCTCTTTGTTGCCTGTGCTTGATTTCTTCCAGTTCTTTATCAAAAATTTCCGCATTATTATCCATTAAATTTTTTTGAAAATAAAATTAATAAAATTATCTTTTTTAGATAATCAAAAACTTTAAAAAATTGATATAAACTTTATTTAGATTTTTTCATTAATGGTAAAGTGGGTTGAGATCGAATATTCAATATATGATCAAGATAATAGATTATTAGAAAAAACAAATAAGCTAGTAATAATGCCTTTAGGATATAATATATTGAATAAGGAAATTGAAGAAAAATTGGCTAATGCAGAACATGGGAAAGAATATAACTTTTTATTAAAAAGACCCTATGGAGAAAGAGATCCAAGTTTAATTAAAATAATACCTATAAGTGAATTTTATAAAAGAAATATAAATCCAATACCAAATTTAGTTGTAAATGTAGATAACTATGGTTGGTGTTATAAGATCTGTAANNAGCGGAAGAGTTGTTATAGATTTTAATCATCCATATGCTGGTAAAGATCTATTATATGTAATAAAATTAAATAGAGAAGTTACAGATTTAAAAGAAAAAATCTTAGGAATTCTAAGTATAACATATAATATTTCTAAAAAGAATATTGATGTAAATATTGATGAAAATAATAAGAAAATATCAATAAATTTAAGNATTCTGTTTTAACTAAAGAACAGAAAGAAATTATAAAGAATTTCATACCAGAAGTAAAGGATTCATAATTATAGAATAATTTATAATTTCTTTTTATCATAAAATTTANATTGGGCCCGTAGCTTAGTTGGTAAAGCGTCGGGCTCTTAACCCGAAGATCGGGGGTTCGAATCCCCCCGGGCCCGGGTTCGATTATCATGAATGGTTAAGGATATTAACAATCATAGTTTTATATTGGACAATGTTTTCTAATATCTTATGGATATAAAGAAAATATCATATTTTACCATAGTAAGCTTTCTATTGTTGATTTCTACGTTTAATATATATTCACAAGTCGGAGCAAATGTTGTTGGAAGTAATAGTGCTCAAACAAATAGTATAGCATTACCTCAAGGAAATATTATTATTGTATTGCTGCATCAGATTCTGATGTGGATCCTATATTGATATCAAATACTCAAAATATTCCAACTCCTTCTCCATTCCAGCAAGATATAGCAGTATGTAAAGG
>NZ_OV100765.1:118608-119599 GCF_920984865.1 Candidatus Nanopusillus massiliensis
TAAATATTGGTAATAATTTTGCATATATAAAAATGACAAAATTATTTAATCAAATAGATTCAAATGAATAGAATGTATATTTTGTAAATAGTTCTGGAAATATTTTATATTCATGGTATGAAGGTCAATTAAATTATAATGGAGTTACTTGTGATGTTTGGTGGATAAATATACCTCAAAGAATTCCAGCAAATTCAGGTGTAACTATTTATATGTATATAGGATCCAATAGTTCTAATTATTACCAACAATATTATCCATATGTTGGTGCACCTATACAAGTTTTAGGTACTTCTCAATATGATAATGGACAAAAAGTATTTAATTATTATCAAAACTTTGGAAATTTGGGTTCCTGACCTTCACCATGGACTTATGTATATAATAACAAAATAGTGCTTCTTTTTCTACAATTATACAATTATTCCATCTCCTTCTTCATGGTGATAACGAAGGTATTACTACTACAAATAATTATAATTTACAAAATAATATATTAGAAATTTATACTTCTGTTCCAACTACTAGCGGTACGAGTTGGGATTATACAGATTTAGGAGTAGGTGATGCAAATAATAGATATACATATTTTGTTGGTGGCGGAGGTGGGCTTATAGCTGGTGGTAATAGTAATGGTGCTGCATTTTCATAGACAACATAGGCACCGCTGGTGAGTTTAAATTATTTGTAGGAACTTCTAATGTAGGAAGTACACCATATAGTTATGTTCCAACAATATATGAAATTGGATTTTCTAGTAGTTATACTTATTTCTTAGTAAATTATACTCAAATATTAAGTACTACAACAATACCTGGTTCATTTAGTTTACCAATAACAATAGGGCAACAAAACTCAGGTAATAATATATACTTATATTGGGTTTTATTAAGATCATTGCCACCAAATGATGTAATGCCTTCAATTTCTTTATTTCTAATACAATAACTCCAAACTTTAATGTATTAGTAGAAAATTCAAATTCTATAAT
>NZ_OV100765.1:119610-122685 GCF_920984865.1 Candidatus Nanopusillus massiliensis
AATAATAATATATGCTCCTTTAGTTCACAAAATTTATATAATGTAATAGGAGGTATTTCAATAGATAATTATTATACTCCAGTAAATTTATATAATTCAACATATACATATACAACAACAACTACTCAAACAATATCATTTAATGTACAAAAGCAAAATGAAACAGTATTGAAGTTTTATTATCATTATCGGGCAATGGGATAAATGGTGGATATATGAGTAGTGTAGCATTACCTACTGGATGTTCTCAATAATTCTTAACTTCTTCAGGAAATTCTGCTAGTGTATATGCTGCAGAATGTAGGCATTTATCTCCAGGTAGTTATAGTGTTTCATATACTATTAATTCAGATCAAGGATCTTATGTTTCTATATTGGTATTAGGATTTCCAGTATTTACTTTTGATATTACAGGACCAAATATATAGCTGTTTATACAAATTATAGTAATTCTACAACAATATATGTAAATCAATTAACAGGAAATACTGCTTTGCCAGTTACTCTTTCTTGTTCAACAAGTAATTCAAATCTACAATGTTCATTATCTAATACCACTGTTACTCCAAATGCATCAGTAAATTTAACCGTTACTGCATCATCATCATCAATTACCCCAGGAACATATTCAGTAACAATTTCAGGTACAGCGCAAAATGGAGTTACGAATTCTACTACTATAACAGTTACTGTACATAAAATATAAAATACCCACAAATATATATTATATCCCCATCTAATAATTCAGTATCAAATTATTATCAACTAAATATATCATTCTATACAAATTATCCAAATGTAAATGTAACAATAAATGGACAAACATATAATATAAATGTAACACCAGGTAATAATATTATTCAATTAAATTATGAAAATTCATCATATAATTTACCAGGATTATATAATATTATACCAAATGGAGGAAATATTACAATAGAATTATCAACATCGAATCCTGAGGGAATAACAAATTCAACNNGAATATATGTTTATACATTACCTTCACCAATATTTAATGTATCATATACATATCCTACACCATCAAATGGTACACAAGAAAATATATGGTTATTAGAAGTTAGTGCAAATGTATATGATAATACTTTAGGTCAAGATTATTGTCAAATACAATTATTAAATCAAACAAGTAATCAATGGGTAACAATAATTAATTCATGTTCAGATATATTATATAATGGAATATTACAAGAATATGCAAAATTAAATAGTAATGGATATTATTCAATATGGTATAAAGTATATGCATATAATAATTATGGATTAAATCAATATACAAATCCCCAGGTAATATATATATCACAAAATGCATATAATGTATCAGTAATAAATCCAACATTAAGTAATACACAAATACAAGGAATAATAGATTCAGCAATTAATAGTTCTATACCTGTAGTAGTATTCTCTCCAGGAGTATATTTAGTAAACTTAATAATAAACCCACAAGGTCAAAATATAACATTATTAGGACAAAATACAATATTTGAACCTGCAAATCCAGGATTACCTGTTATAGATGTATTATCATCAAATGTAACAATACAGAATATAAATATTAATACAAATCTATTTGCAATAAATGTAGAAAATGGAACTATTAATTTAATAAATGATAATATAAATTCAGGATTGTTTGGAATAGATGTAAAGAATCCATCAGTAGTAAATGTATATAATTCTACAATAAATGGAAATATAGGAGGAATATATGGTTATATACAAAATTCAACAATAGAAAATACAAATATTCAATCATCAGTATGGGGAATATATGATGACAATCCATATAATGTAATAATAAATAATTCAAATATAAATGGACAAATATTTGGAATAGATTTTGATGGAAATGCAGTAAATAATGTAATAGAAAATAGTAATGTAATATCTAACATATTTGGAATAAAGATAAATAATGAAAATATTATAAATAAATAAATAACAATATGAATAAAATATATTTGGAATATATTTAACATCTTCAGGAAATAATATAGAAAATGATTATATAAAAGTAGGACAGGTATTTGGATTATATGAAACTGCTTATAATAATATAATAAATGTAACAACAAATGGAGGATTATTTGGATATTATTTAACAGGTAATGCAACAAACATATCATTATATAATTCACAATTAGGTATTGAAATATATGGAAGTGGATATATAGATAATTTAACAACATCTACAGGAAGTGTAAATGTATATTATAATAATTCACAAGGATTCATAAATAGTTTAAGTAGTGTAATATCTAGTACGAATGTAAATAACACATTATATAATTATTATGAAGGAATATCAATAATAGGAAATATAAATGGAAATATTACATTTATTAATCTATTATCTGCTACTAGTTATATTGTAGAAAAGATAGTAGGAGGTAATGGAAATATAATATCTACAAATAATACATTTATACCACAAGGATTTGGAAATTATGAACTATTTTATCGTTTAATATGCTTTTGGATTTTATTATAATATTTTGTATATAAATAGATATTTTATGTATATGGTATAATATATTTTCATGATAAAAGTAGGAACCTGTGGATTCCCTATATCAAGGAAACAATATTATAAAGAATTTAATGTAATAGAAATAAATAGTACTTTTTATTCAATACAGGATAATGAATAGTTAGAAAAATAAGAAAAGAAGCACCTGAAAATTTTGAATTTACATTTAAGGCATTTCAAGGTATTACTCATGATGTAAATTCTTTTACATGGAGAAGATCAAAAATAAAGAATTATAAAGAATTAAAGGGAAGAGTTGGATATTTAAGAAATACAAAAGAAGTATTTGAATTTTGGGAAAAACAAGAAGAAATTGCAAATATATTAAGAGCAAATAAAATTGTTATTCAATTACCATATTCATTCAAAGATACAAAAGAAAATATTGAAAACTGCATATAATTTCTTTAATTCAATTGGTAAAAAATATAGAATAGCAATAGAATTAAGGGGATGGAGTAAAGAAAATAGGGAAAAAATATGCAAAGAATTTGATTTAATAGATGTAGTAGATATAATGT
>NZ_OV100765.1:122703-122836 GCF_920984865.1 Candidatus Nanopusillus massiliensis
ATTCTGATATAAAATATTATAGATTNCATGGATTGCATGAAGGAAATATGTTAATATATAGTTATGANTATTCAAAGGAAGAATTAAATAGAATAAAGGAAAAAGTATTAAAATATAATAAAAAGGACAGTTA
>NZ_OV100765.1:122844-123379 GCF_920984865.1 Candidatus Nanopusillus massiliensis
TTAATAATTCAATGATGTATGAGAATGCAAAAGAATTTTTAGAATTGATAAAAAATGTATAATTATTTATTAAGAATAAAATATAATGGAGAAAATTATCATGGAATTGAATATCAAAAAAATTTAAAAACAATTTCTGGAGAAATTTTAAATTATTTTGATATAAAAGAATTTAGATTATCTATTGTTTCAAGAACTGATAAAGGAGTAAATGCAGAAGAAAATTATATTGTTAATATCTTCAGATAAAAATATTGATTTTTCAAATTTTCAAAATAATGATATAAAAATATTGAATGAATAAAAATTAAAAGAATTTATTAATATTAGAAAATTTTCTAGAGGTAAATTATATGAATAGAAATTACCAAAAAAATTGTTTGAGAAAAAATATATGCCAAAATATTTAATAAATAATGAAAAAATTTTAATAAAATCTGAAGAAAAGGAATTTGATATAAATAAATATATAGAGGCATCAAAGCATTTTATAGGTATAAAAAGTTTTCATAATTTTGCAAAAGGAAAGGTTAAA
>NZ_OV100765.1:123392-129300 GCF_920984865.1 Candidatus Nanopusillus massiliensis
AATATAACAAAATTTGAAGTAATTGAAGATAATGATTTTTATATAAATTATATTGAAGGAAATAAACTTTTTGTTGAAATGATAAGAAGAATTATTACATTTTTAATTTCTGTTGGTTATANTTTGTTTCCTTTTTCCTTTGGATTTAATTGAAAAAGTTTTTATATATAATGTAATCCGAAACCATTTCCTTCAGATCCAAGATATCTAACATTAAAAAAGGTTTACTTGGATTGGAAAGAATTATATAAATATATTGAAGATGTTATTGAAATATAATGTTTTTAATATTTCTATAATAATATTGTTATGATTATAGTATTTCTATCTGTAAAAAGTGGAGATGGGATAAATAATTCTAAAAGAATATTAGAAAGAAAATATGCAATGTCTATAGATATAAAGAAAGTTGAAACATTGTATTTAGAAAATGATAATATTAAAGAGGAAGATAGGGAAATGTTATTAATAAAGACAAGAGAAGAATTATTTGATAAAATAGAAGAATTAATAAAAGAAATATATAAAAATAATATAATTGAAATCTATTCAATAAATGTTGAAGATGCAAATAAAGATTTCTTAGATTTATTGGAAAAAGAAACATCTATAAAGAAAATAAAAAATGCTTGAAGATTTAAAAAAGGCTTCTGAAATCACAAAAAAAGTAAAGAGAGAAGCTAGAAATTATTGAAACCTGGAGAAAGTATATATAATATTGTAGAAACTATTGAACAAAAAATAATAGATTTGCGGTGGATTTCCATCATTTCCTGTTAATATATCTATAAATAATATAGCAGCACATTATACACCAACAATAAATGATAGTACAACATTAAAAGATGGGGATGTTATAAAGTTGATTTTGGTGCGCAGGTTAATGGTTATTGTATGGATACAGCATTTACTGTAGAAATAAATGATAATAAATATAAAGATCTAATTGAAGCTTCTAGAAATGCATTAGAAAATGTTAAAAAAATAATAACAAAAAATATTGAAGATCTGAAATTGGAAAAGTAATAGAAAGTACAATTAAATCTTATAATTATAATCCAATATATAATTTATCTGGTCATAAAATAGAACAATATATTTTACATTCTGGAATTACAATACCAAATTACGATAATAAATCAAAAATAAAATGAACTGAAGGAATATATGCAAATGAGCCATTTGCTACAAATGGAGTAGGACTTGTAAGGAAGATAAGCCATCTGGAATATATTCTATAATGTCTGATAAACCAATTAGAGATCCAAATATTAAGAAATTTTTCCATGAGATATTATTAAATATAAAACTCTTCCTTTTGCATAAAGATGGGTATATAATGATTATAATAATAAAATAAACTTAAAATTATTTATAGAATATCTAAAAAAGAATGGAAAAATATATGAGTATCCAATATTAGTAGAACAATCTAATGGAATAGTAACTCAATTTGAAACAACTTTTTATATTTATGATAGAGTTTATGACATGATGGAAAAATATTGAGGGGATATTATATCATGGTCGTGTTAAATTGACTTAAACAAATGTTAAAACAAAAAGTTTTTATATTTGTTAGTCAATAATATTATTATGGCAAAGAGAACAACACCAATTCCAGTGGCACCACTATATAGAATATTAAGAAAGGCCGGTGCATCAAGGGTAGGACAGGATGCAAAATTAGCAATGGTAGAATCAGTATTGCAAGTAGCAGAGGAAATATCTGCTAGAGCAATAAAATCAGCAAAACACGCAGGAAGGAAGACTGTACATGAAGATGATATAAGGTTAGCAATTAGGGAACTTAGAGGCCTATAAGGATATATATTTTTTGAGTTTGTTTATTTTTATAAAACGTTGTTATAATATATATAGATGGAATATTCAGAAAGAAAACCAATAGATTTTGAAGAAGGAGAGGCCACAATTATTTGAAATGAAGGGTATTTCAGCAAAAACAATAGAAGAAAATTTGAAGATATATGAAGGATATGTAAAGAAATTCAATGAGATAAAACAAAGGCTAAATAATTTGAAAGATGAGGATTATAATGCAGCAAATGGAACTTATTCNTTAATAAGGGAATTAATAGTTGAATGGACTAGAGCTTTTGGTGGAATGATAAATCATGAAATATCACATTAGTCATTTAGGAGGAGAAGGTGGAAAACCTGGATCATCATTGGGATCTCAAATAGATAAAGACTTTGGATCATTCGAAAAATTCGTTAAAGAAATGAAAGCAACTGCTATGGGTGCAAGAGGATGGGCTTGGTTATTATGGTCTGATGATCTAAATAGATTGGTAATTAGTATATCCGATGAGCAAAATACATATATGGTACAAAATTCAAAATTAATATTGCACTACATGTATTTGAACATGCATATTATTTAGATCTATGGAAGTAATAGAAAAGGATATGTAGATGTATTCTTCGATAATATAGATTGGTCAGTAGTAGAAAAGAAATTTGAAGCATTAAAAGTATAATTTTTAACTTTTTTTAGATTCTATAATCTATGAATCAAATAAATTGAATAGTGAATCTGATTTTAAAAAATTAAACATAAAATTAAATATAAAAGGAAGGCAAGAATATTATGGAATGAAATGTNNTGATAAATATTATATATTTAATATAAATGAATGGAAAGAAAATTTAGCTTATAAGGAAATTATATATCTATTAGATTTTAAGGAAGAAGAATCATATAAAATAGATAGAATATATAAAAAAATGGAAGAGGATCCTTCAAAATTTTTTGATAACCTATTTAATAAATTTAATAATAAATATAAATACGAGGATGAGATAGATTATAATTTTCCATTTTTATCTTTATTAAAGAAAAATAAGTCAAATTATGAAGATATTATTATTATTAATATAAAAAACAATGAAATATATACACCGAATGTATATAAATTTTTATTGAAAAAGATTTGTATGGAGATATCTTATTATATATCTAAAAATCCTCATATTACTACAATAAAAAGACCTATAAAAACCATAAATTTTTGAGGGATTTTTTAATATTTTATAACAATAAAATAAATAAATATGAAATTTTAGAAAACATGGATGGAAAAATAATATCTGAAAATATAGAGGTATAATTTGAAAGAATTATGCGAAGAAGTAATTGAAAGCATTAGATAATGTCATTAGATTCAAAATCTTTATCAGCAATCGTTTCTTTACATTCTTTAGATCTATCAGAATTAAAATTTAAAAGTAAAGGCCCTTTAGGTGAAAGGTCTTTTTAAAATAGTTTAGATAAATTACATGGAAGTTATGGAAGTTATGGAATTTTAGCATACATCTTATTAGGAAATCTTCAAATTAGGCGTACTATAAATTATAAGGGAGGATATGTGTTCTATCTGGTCCAGTAGAAAAAATAATAAGCAAAGAAATTATAAAGATAATATTTGGAGATTCACCTAGAGATAAAGAGATAGAAGATTCAATACATATATATACAAAAAATGGAGAACTCTATCTGCCACAAAGATTAAAAGATCATACTATAGGAGAGGCAGAAATAGATGCTCTTGTTATTGCAAGAGGATACGATGGTAAATTATTTTTATATAATAATGAACTTAAAGGAGGTTTGATGAAAAATGAAAATGATGAAAGATATAAAAAAGCGCATTTGCAATTATTCAGATCTACTGATATTTTAATAAATGCTTTATTAGAAACAGAAATAATTAGTAAAGATTCTGAATTTTATACCTTTAGTTTGCATATTCAAGATATTGGTATAGAACCGTTTATCTCTTCGTATATAAAAATAGAAATCTTTATGCATATTATCTTAACAATGAAGATAAAAGTATAGAATATCAGATTCCCTTAAATGGACTGAAATGAAAAAATATTGCAGATTATAATAAAGATGAGTTTGAATATAGTATGGAAAAAAGAGGTATTATTTTATATTTACTAGGTTTAGGAAATCATAAGAATTATAAAAAATATAGGTAAGAAATATTAAGTGAAAAACTTTGTTGTATTATATTTTTATTCAAAATCTTTTACATTAGGTCTTATAAAGAACTAAGTAATAATTAAATTGTGTTCATATTCTAATAATTTTCTTTTAAATTCAACTCCTAAAGGATCTAGAACCAGAAATATCATTTTCTATAATAACTCTATGACATGGAATTAAAATAATAAATGGATTATTTTTTATGGCATTTAATATTGGTAGCATATTATATTTTTTATTTAGGCTATTATATAATTCCCTATATGTTATTGTTTTTCCAAAAGGTATTTCCAATATTTTTTCGTATATATATTTATATCTATATTTACTTATATCTATATTAAATTTCTCTTTATTAATTAGCACTCTATTTATTTTTTCTTGAAAAAATTTATCTAAATTTTCATCAAAAATTAGCTCNCCGTTAAATTATGAAATTTTGCAATTTTTACTAAATTTTTTGTTAATATATCTATATTATTATGTAAAGAATAAGCAACATTTTTCCATTTAACATTATGTATCCAGAATATAATTCATAATCAAATATTTTTATCATAATCAAACATTATTAGAAAAATTTAAATTATCCAGTAATTTGTTATTAAATATGGGTTGTANTAGAGGAAAAAGAAAGACTATAAAGAAAGTAAAGAATAAAAATAATTAGGTTTAAAGGCATTCGCCATGTAGTTCTTTAATTTTTTCTAATGTCTTGTCAGCATGTTCTGCAGCATTTTTTAATGATTTTAATGTTTCAATAATCTTTAAATTTTTATCTATTATAAAAGTAATTCTACTTGCCCCTTTTCCTCTATCACTTTTTGCATTAAATAATTTTTTTATCTTTAATTCAGGATCTGCAACTAATGGGAATTTTACACCATATTTTTCTGCAAATTTCTTCTGTGTATCTCATTTATCATTACTTACAGCAATTAATTCTGTATTATATTTTTTAAATTCTTCATATAATTCTACAAATCTCTTTAACTCTTGTGTACATCCGCTAGTAAATGCCTTTGGGTAGAAATACAAAACTACGAAATCTTTTTCCTTTAATACATTGCTCAATTTTATTTTTCCATTTGTACTTTCTGCTTCAAAATCTATAGANTCCATATATAATAGTGAATAGAAAACTTTATAATTATTATATTAAATTATTTATTAATGGTACGAAAATCGTATATAGATGATATAGATAATAAAATAATAAAGATATTAATTAATAACTCGCGTATATCAAACACTAAAATAGCAAAATTATTAAATATATCAGAAGCTTCTGTTAGAAAAAGAATTAAAAAAATAATGAAACATGGTATAATTAAAAAGTTTACAGTTGAATTAAATTATAACTTATTAGGGTANAAAAGAGTATTTATAGGATTGAATATAGATAAGGATAAAATATCTAATATATTAGAAAAAATATCTAAAAATAAAAATATAAAAGATATATATTAGACTGGAGGAGATCAGGATGTTTAATAGATTTCTTATATTCTAAACCTGAAGAACTTGATGAATATATAAAATATTTACAAAGTATTGAGGGTATTAAATCTGTATGGCCGACAATTGTAATAGATTATTATCAATTAGATAAATTTAGGTACGATTTTAACCTTTATAAAAATAATATATAACTATATTTTTTATGGAAGAAGAAAAATATAATGGGATTCCAAGAATAGGTAGTAGATTTCCAGAAGTAGAAGTAATACAANNNACGGAAAAATAAAATTGCCAGATTACTATAAGGGAAAGTGGTTTATATTGTTTAGTCATCCAGCAGATTTTACACCAGTATGTACAACAGAATTTGTAGAATTTGCAAAAATGTATCCAAAGATTAAAGAAATAGGTGTAAAAGTAACAGGATTGTCA
>NZ_OV100765.1:129315-129406 GCF_920984865.1 Candidatus Nanopusillus massiliensis
TTCTCATATAAAATGGATTGAGTGGATAAAGGAAAGGGCAGAAGCAGAAGTTCCATTTCCAATAATTGCAGATGATTTAGGAAAGTTAGCA
>NZ_OV100765.1:129432-129501 GCF_920984865.1 Candidatus Nanopusillus massiliensis
ATGGGGGTACAAATACTGTAAGAGATGTATTTATTGTAGANNNAGAAGGAAATATAAGAGCAATATTAT
>NZ_OV100765.1:129508-129820 GCF_920984865.1 Candidatus Nanopusillus massiliensis
ACAAGAAGTTGGCCAAGAAATATTACAGAAATATATAGATTAGCATATGCATTACAAGTATCAGATAAAGAAAAAGTTGCATTACCTGCAAATTGGTATGCAGATAAATTAGAATGGAAANCTTCTAGTTTAATAGGAGATAAGGTAATATTACAAGCAGCACATTCAATTGAAAAAATGAAGGAAATAGAAGAAAAAGCTAAGAAAAAAGAAATAGAGATGNTGGATTGGTGGTTTGCTTATAAAGAGCTAGAAAAATTGTCTTATAGTTTTGAATATTGTTTATACAATATTATAGAAAATAAATTTCCT
>NZ_OV100765.1:129886-130202 GCF_920984865.1 Candidatus Nanopusillus massiliensis
TATATTTGAATTATAAAGTTATTTTTAATATAGAATCTATAAGAAAACTAAAAAGCAATATTAATGCAGAATCTTTTATTTTTATATTTCTCCACGATTCATATAAAGAATCATATATTGCTTTTTTCTTGAATACAACAATCATTGGAGAAAAGAATATTTTATTACAATAATATTATTAAAAGTAAAGAAAAAACAATAAATGATATTATATATATTATCTTAGATAATTGCATATTTATAACAAAAAAAGGGATTGAAATAAATATAGATATAAATAATGAAATTATAACAGAAATAAATACTGCTGCAACAG
>NZ_OV100765.1:130208-130692 GCF_920984865.1 Candidatus Nanopusillus massiliensis
AATATGTTAATAAGAAGGGAAAATAATTATTTATTGATTTTTTTATAGATTTTAATATACTTTTTTCTTCTTCATAATAAAAATATATTGTTAATCTTGTAAATGTGTAAAATATTATAAAAAAAATATTAGATAAAGATAAATAAATTGAGAAGATGTTCTAAATTTCCAAATAATTCATTTTTAGTATAATATAATGGTATTGATGGTATAAATAAAATCAAATATATAAAAAAAATATCCTTAAAATTATAAAAATAAAAGGAAAAAGATTCCTTTAATGCTTCTTTATATTTACATTTGAGTCACCCGGATTTAATATTATTACATTTGTTTATCTTTTGCTTTTTCTTTTAAAACTTCTGGTTTTGTTTCAATGTTATAGAATGTATTATAATNNATTGGTATTACATTCTTGTGGTTTTAAATATTCTATTGCAATTAAAGCTTGGTTAATATCCATTGTATAATGTCCTACAATTGG
>NZ_OV100765.1:130706-131357 GCF_920984865.1 Candidatus Nanopusillus massiliensis
TCAATATTTCCAACAATTCTTGGTATTAATTTCATATCTTCAAATACCATAGTATCACCAGCATGATATATTATCCTGTCATCAACTTTTATTACAAAACTACCTGGATTTCCTAGCCATAATATATTATCATTCTCATCGGTTATACTTGAAGTATGTACTGCAGGGAATAAATATATTTCTATATTGTTATGAACTGTTCTACCACCAAAATTTAATCCAGTTGTTTTTATTCCAAATTTTTCTAAATATTTAGCTATTTCAAAAACACAAATTACTTTTATATCAGTATTTTGAGCTAATTCTATTTTTTAACCTATATGATCAAAAATGTGCATGTGTTAATAAAATAATATCTATATCTTCTAAATCTGATTCTTCATATTTTGCCTTTGGATTTTGTTTAATAAATGGATCTATTAATATATTTCCATATGTACTCTTAATTAAAAAACAGGAATGTCCTATCCATTTTACATAAACCATAAATAAAATATATTTATTACATTTTAGAATATTTTTATAATATGTACATAATTCCTTATATAATACTAATAATAATATTTGTAGAATTGTTATTGTCTATATAGAAATAATTATTTCTATTATCTTATGATAAAGAAGAAATTAATTATGAGATAAAAGATTTTC
>NZ_OV100765.1:131368-132706 GCF_920984865.1 Candidatus Nanopusillus massiliensis
AATAATTGTACCTGCATATAATGAAGGTAAAAATATAAAAAATACATTGGAAAGATTAATAGGTTTAGAATATCCAAAAGATAAATTAGAAATANTTGTTGTAGATGATGGATCAAAGGATAATACATACGAAATAGCAAAAGAATATGAAGATAAATATAATTTTGTAAAGGTATATAAAAAGGAAAATGGTGGAAAATCTTCTGCATTAAATTATGGAATAATTAGAACTAGTGAAGAAATAATTGTTACATAGATGCAGATTCTATTCCGGAAAAGGATTCCTCAATAAAAATGTTAAAATATATGTACAATCATAATGCGGATATTGTTGTTCCAGCAATCCAAACAATTAATACAAAAAAATTTATTGAAAAATATCAATATATTGATTATGCAATACATAATTTTTCCGGTATTGTTGTTGATACAATGAACTCTGTATTTATAGCATCTGGCCCATTTTCTGTATTTAAAAGATCAGTATTTGAAAAAATTGGATTATTTGATGAAAAAAATAGAAGTGAAGATATGGAAATTGCATTGAGAGCTCAGAAAAATAATTTTAAAATAAAATTTTGTCCAGAAACCGTTATAAAAACTGTTCCTCCAGACAATTTTAAATCATTATTAAGACAAAGAGTAAAATAGACACTTGGATCTATTGAAAATTATATAAAATATAGAGATATTGAAAATGAATATTTAAGAGAAGTTGTTTTTGGTATTAATATAATTTTATATATTTCATTACCATTAGCATTTTCAGTATATATTATATACATATGGATATAAATTATATAACTTTCTAATATAATTATCTTCTGTAAATTTATGATATATTATATTTTATAAAAAATTCTTTTTCTTTTAATATTAATACATATATATTTCAATTGTTATATACTATCTGAATTCATTTTAATAATATTTTCAATTATTTTATTAATTGATTTCTTTCTTTTTATTAGTATATATAGAAGATATGATAAAATCAAAATCATGGTTATCAATAATTTATTATTCAATTATATATCTAATTTTTTCAATATACTTCAATGCAATATTTTATATTGTAGCATTCATATTATAAAATGTTTGGTAAAAATTTAAGATGGGGTGGAGTTATATGGAATAATAGTTTAATAAATAAACTGTTAAATAAGAAATATGGACAAGCCTAAGAAATAATAGCAATAGCAGTAATAATATCCAAACTATCATTTTTCTTAGGAATAATCTTGGGTTANNNATTATATCAATATTCATTTCAACAAAGTATATTACAAATTGATGAAATAAATTCTTTAGTAATTTCAGCTCAATATTTAGCAAGTT
>NZ_OV100765.1:132714-133639 GCF_920984865.1 Candidatus Nanopusillus massiliensis
TTAGAATGCAATAGTAATTATTTATCTTTTTTAGAATATTTAAAATCCCAGATTGCTCAGATTGGACAGGAATNNNNATATTTAGAATCAAACGAAAATATATATTATAATAAAGAAGAAGTAAGATATTTAAAATACCATATTTTAATATGGAATATTTACACTTTTTATTAACTAGAAAATATATAGAAGAATGTAATATAACAAATTTCACATTAATATTATATTTCTATAATAATAAATATTGTGGAAGTGCATGTGATCAGGAAGGTAATATCTTAACATATTTATATGTACAAAATCAAAATAGTTTGTATATATATTCTTTTGATTCAGGTTATCCAAATTATTTTATAAGTTATAGAATTTAAAGTATAATATTACTACCTGGCCATTTATTATTATATATAGATATAATGAAACATATACTATTAGAGGATTTGCAAGTTTGGATGAATTGGAAGGTTATTTAACAAAATAACTATTTACTCTATAAATAGATAATCTGGCAATTATTTGGATCTATATAAGAATATATTAATGATATATNATAATCGTTTGGATTAAATGGAAAAGGTGTTCNNNAATTTGGAGAATATAGAAAAAATTGAGGATAAACTATTGGAATTAAATATGTAGCATTATACATTATATAAACTTGGGAATTTGTATAATATGCAACCATTGGCCAAAAAACATTTTTTAATAATACTTTCGGATTATATTGTTTTAAGTATTCTGAAGCTCTATATACATAATTTAAATATGTATTTCCAATATTTGTATTATAATTTATTAAAATGCTATACCATAATATATTGATATAATATTTAATATTGAAAATAGAAATAAATATGGAAATTGCAATCCCTTTATTTTATTAATAAATATCCTTGTTAATATTAAAAATGGAGGTAATGTCATT
>NZ_OV100765.1:133677-134800 GCF_920984865.1 Candidatus Nanopusillus massiliensis
GAGAAATATTATTGATAATATTATATATAAATATATAGATCTATTATAGTTTTCAAGTTTCTTTGGGTTCTGTAATAAAGAAAATAGATATGCAGAAGAGAATATAAATAAATTAGAGAAGAATAATGAAAGAGGTTGATAAGATGTATATGTATANNNAATTTCAGCCTGTTTAATAAAGATAAATATTGGATTATGATATAATATTAAATTATATAAAAAGTATGGGATTGAAAATAGAAAAGAATATAATATTGTTTTTAATTTATCCTTATTTTTTAAAAAAATTATTGAAGAAATTAACCATAAACCATATTCATATTTTGTAAGAATTGATAAAACTGAAAATAATGAATATAAAACTAAATTTCTTTCTCTATTATCTTTAAAGTATTTTATATAGAAATATATTGAAAAGATTAAGAGAGAAGATGCTAAAACATCCGGATAAATTCTAAATGCCCAAATTAAAAATAAACCATTTAATGAATAAAATAAAATCAAAATATAGTTTATACATTTATTATCATATTCTTCCAATATTTTATATAAAAACACTGTAGATAAAGAAAAAACAAAAATTAAAAATAATTTTATAAAAAATATATTGAAATTTGTAATATAAGAAATTGGAATTAATATCCACCAAATNNTGGAAATCTATAATATTCAAAATATGGAGTATTTAATAATGCATGTTTNNCATTATCTAAATATGAATAGTCATCCCAAAATAATATTGGAGGAGATAATAATAAGATAATTAAATGAGGTATAAATGATATAAGAAATATGTAAATATAATCTTTTTTCATGAAAGATTATTATAATAATTCTTTTAAAATTTTTAGATAATAAAATGAATACTTTTAATTATTTTAAAAACATAAAACAATGAACCCATATTTGTTTTATGAATTGCCATTAAAAATATGTAATCCTAAATCTTAAAAAAGGGTAAAAGATAATTATGAATTATGAAAACATGAATTATAAATTTAGATAATTTAGAATATAAAATTGTTGATATAGATTCTCAATGTATTATTTCTTTAGAATTAAAAATACATAATGAATATGAATCATGGAAAAAAGATGTTTATGATCCTTCAGTTCCCTTTAT
>NZ_OV100765.1:134816-135645 GCF_920984865.1 Candidatus Nanopusillus massiliensis
TTTTGTTGGAGGAAAATTATTTGGAGTTCATAGAATGGTTGCAGTATTTAAAAGTCCATTAAAAAAAACATTGCATTTTTCTTCAATTGGTGGTGTTGGGTTTAAATTTATGGGATCTGGAATTGATGAAATTGTAATTATTGGATATTCAAAAGAGCCTTCTGTAATTTTTATTTCTCCAAACAATGTAAAGATAGAACCTGTAAATTATGTAAATTCATATAAAAATTATAAAGGTGTATACGCATTTTCAAGATATTTATTAGAAAAATATAATGATTTCTTTTCAAATTATANNGCAAGCGGCAGTTGTTGTTGGAGAAGGAAATATGTATACATATAATGGAAATTTATTTTCATTTGATATAATTAATGGTGAATTTAGAATGGGTTCTGAAGATTTTTCTGGAAGAGATGGTGCAGGATCTTCATTATTTAAAGCTCATAATATTTTAGGTTATTGTTTCTGGCGGAAATTATAAATATACGATATGAAAAAGTAAATGATTTTCAATTAATAAATAAAATATTCTTAGAAAAATTTGGAAAAAGTTATATAGATGATTATTAATGAAAAGACAAAGAAATATAGATATGATCCAGAAACAGGATCTGATGGAACTTTTGGAGAAAATTATATATTATATAAAGAATTCTTACCTTTATTTGGATATAAATCAATATATTATCCAAAAGAATTAAGGAGAAAACATTATGAAAATATTATTGAATTATTTTGGAAACCTTTCCAGGAAGAAGTATTTATAAAAAGTAAAACATGGTTTACATGTGGAGATTTATGTAATGTAGCATGAAATAAGGTATATAA
>NZ_OV100765.1:135665-135825 GCF_920984865.1 Candidatus Nanopusillus massiliensis
GAACCTTTTCATTCTTTAGGTCCATTTATTGGTAATTATAAATTTGAAGAAGCATTAAAATTAGTAGATATAGTAGAGCAATATGGAATGGATGCAATTGAAATTGGATAATTAATTTCATGGTTATTTGATTTAACTGAAAACAAATTATTAGAACCTG
>NZ_OV100765.1:135839-136120 GCF_920984865.1 Candidatus Nanopusillus massiliensis
AAATGAATATCCAATATTTAATTTTGAGAATTTTGATCCAAAAAATGATTCATATAAAAATTCAAAAATTGCAGAAAAAATTATTGAAGGTTTTGTTAAGAAAAATAATGAAATATTATCTTTAATATCTGAAAAGGGAATAAGAATATCTTCTAAAATATTAAATGAAAAATATAAGGAAAGAAATAAGCGATAATAAATGTCAATGATTATGTTGTATAGCTATCTTTTGGAAATGATGGATATATACCTCCAAATTTATATTGGAGTCCAGGTATGGT
>NZ_OV100765.1:136128-136631 GCF_920984865.1 Candidatus Nanopusillus massiliensis
TGTATGTCTTAGGAAAATATTGGACAGATTATTCAAATTCATTTGAAAGACCTGAAATTTTTGCAAGATTTTCATATGGTAGGCAATAAATGAATCTTTATTAGAAGATTTAGGAATATGTAGATTTTATAGGGGAGCTTATGAACCTGTATTGATATATTATATAAGAGAAATTACTGGAAAAGATTTGGATAAAAATTTATATAAGGAAATTGCTGAATATTCAATAAAAGCAAATTCAGAACCAGTTCTATGGGAAAGTAAAAGAGCAATGGATCTTGTATCTACAATGGCAGAGAATTAAATTCTAATGATTGGAAATTTGAAAAATATGAAGATTATGTTGAATGGTGGAAGGAATTTAAAGAAAGTTTAGATAAATATTTAGGATTAAAAAATTAATATTTATTTTCTATTTTATTTTATTTATTCTGATAACATATTTATATAGAAATTTGTATTAAATATAATAATCATGAAAATTGAAAAACCTGAAATACATT
>NZ_OV100765.1:136639-136880 GCF_920984865.1 Candidatus Nanopusillus massiliensis
TTAGATGTATTAGCAAATCAAATTGTAGGAATGCTTGATAAATATGGAGAAGTCGATATTGATTTTGTTTGGAATACAATAAAAAGATCTTATATATATAAAGATTTAAAATATGATGAATTTTTAGAAATAATAAGATTTCTTAGATTCAATAAAGATTTTAATATATGATAAAGAAAATAAAAAATTAATTAAGAAAAGAAAAGGATTATTTTATTTTTTAGATAATATTTCAATGATA
>NZ_OV100765.1:136888-137704 GCF_920984865.1 Candidatus Nanopusillus massiliensis
AAAATCATATGATGTATATGNNNTAACAACTGGTCAAAAAATTGGTATATTACNTGAAGAATTTGTTGCAAAACATGGAAATCCTGGTACAATATTTATATTAAGGGGTTTACCATGGAAGATTGAAAAAGTTGAAAAAAATAAGATTTTAGTTGGATTAGAAAAAGATTTTGAATCTGCAATACCTTCATGGGAAGGTGAATTATTACCCGTTCCATTAGAAGTTGCACAGGAAGCACAAGAAATAAAAAGAGATTTATTAAATTTTGATGAACTAAAAAATCAAGAATTTTATTTTTATCCAAATAAGGATAATATTTATATTGAACAATATAGGGATTGGTTTATTAATCATTCTCCATTTGGAACTAAAATAAATGATGCATTATCAAGCTAAATTCCTGAAATATTATCTGAAAAATATGGGATTGTTGTTGGGATAAAGACGGATCCATATAGGATAATGTTAAAGGCTGGATATATGACAAAGGAAAATATTAAGGAAGTAATTGAAAATATTGATATAGATAATGTTGAAAATATATTGGAAAAGGCAATAATTAATACAGATCTATTTTTATGGAAATTTTCTCATGTTGCAAAAAGATTCGGAGTAATTAGAAAGGATGCAGATTATTCAAAATCTACTTTAAGAAGAATTTTAGATCATCTAATTAATACACCAGTATATAAAGAAACATTAAATGAATTATTTATTGAAAAATTGGATTTAAAGAATTTAAAAATGATATTAAAGAAAATAAAAGAAAGAAAAATAAAGGTAAATATTGTTGATATGGAAAATATATCACCTTT
>NZ_OV100765.1:137711-138175 GCF_920984865.1 Candidatus Nanopusillus massiliensis
TTAGGATTGGAAGAATATGTATCTGATGTATTAATTTCTGATAAATGGAGAGAAGTATTCAAATTGGTAAAAGAAAGAATTGAAAATACAGAATTAAGATTTGTTTGTATGGCATGTGGAGCAAAATATAAAATAAAAGTAAAAGATTATGATGAAAAATCCAAATGCAAAAAATGTGGAGGTCAATATTTTGGTGTTGCAAAAAGTGAAAAAGATTTGGAAGATGAGAAAAAATTAAATATAACTGCTGAACAATTAAAAAATTATGGTAAAAAATTTGTATTTAATATGCTGGTAAAGGTATGAAGTTATTTATCTGCAAAGTTTTTATTAAAGAAGGAATATAAAAATGAGGATGAATTGCTAATGAATATTATTGAATATGAAAAGAAGGTTATAAAGTTTGCAAAAAGATAATATTTTAAATTTTACTAAAAATTAAATCTTTGTGGGTCTTTTAGAAA
>NZ_OV100765.1:138183-138835 GCF_920984865.1 Candidatus Nanopusillus massiliensis
AAGCCTATTGATTTAATAAAGGATCATATAATAGAGAGTTTAAAATTTGGTATATTATTTTATATAGTATTGGCTTATTATTTTTATTACCATTATTAGGTGCCAGTTATATTTTCATATTTTTATCCAAGATTAGCTAATTGGTAATATACAAAAGTTACTGGAGAAAATATTAATCCAGAGTATAAAACATCATTTTTATCATTATTAATACCAAATCTATTATTTTCTATTGGTATAACTATAATATTAGCAGTATTAGTTAGTATTTTAATACAGCTAGGATCAACTTTTTCAAATATATTGAATATCAATAATCTACAAAAATTAATATTATTAGGTTTATCTAATTTCCAAACTTTTACATATGTTCTTTTAGGAATAAATATTGGTATAATTATAATAATAGTTGGTGGAATAATTTAGTTATAATTATTATATAGTATTTATGNATATACATTAGGAAAAGTAAATAAATTATTAATAGATGCTGAGAAGTCTTTAACATTATTTGCATACTGGCGTTTATTTTATATTATTGCAGATATAATATTATTAAGAATTGGTAAAATACCTNTATTGGGAAATATAATTGTAATAATTTTAAATATAATGATTGTATATCCAGCCATTAAATCTAATATTACTACTA
>NZ_OV100765.1:138890-139243 GCF_920984865.1 Candidatus Nanopusillus massiliensis
TTATATATATATAAAAGGGCATTTGAACATATGGGAAAAAATTTTGCAGATAGTATATTATTTGTTATTTCAGCAGCAGTGCTAGGGTTCTTATCTATAGCATTACCAATATTAGGAGCAATAATATATTCATACTTCTATCCAAATGTAGTAGCATGGTATTATAAAAAAGTTATTGGAGAAAATATTAATCCAGATTATAAAACAGCATTTTTATCATTAAAAATACCNAATTATTAGCATCTATAGGAATGATATTTATTCTATTTGGTTTACTTCAGTTTCAGTTGGATCTTTAGCATCAGCTGGATATATGAATCTCATTTGATAAACAAGTTATCAATATGTATCAT
>NZ_OV100765.1:139251-139337 GCF_920984865.1 Candidatus Nanopusillus massiliensis
ACATTAATAATTGTTGAATGGGTAATTAGATTAATATCAATATTATTGAGTATATTACTTCTATATACATTCTATGGATCCATATT
>NZ_OV100765.1:139346-139547 GCF_920984865.1 Candidatus Nanopusillus massiliensis
AAATAAATTATCAATATATTTTAAAAAATCAATGATATTGTTAGCATATATACTATTATATTCAATAATTGCATTATTAGTATTGGCTATTATATATATAATATATGCATTAGCAATTTCAACTGAAATTATGGAGCAATGATATTTACTATTTTATCAATAATATTTTTATGCCAACAGTAACATTAAATAACACTATTA
>NZ_OV100765.1:139558-139716 GCF_920984865.1 Candidatus Nanopusillus massiliensis
AATTATAATTTTTTGGATATTTTTAGTATAATAGAGTTGTTACCTATTAGTNNTAATTGAATTTTAATCAAAAATGGAAAACCTTTTAAATTCAATNATAATTAATTAAATCATGGAAAAAAGATATAAGGAAAAAAATCTATATAGATATTTTAAGA
>NZ_OV100765.1:139728-139842 GCF_920984865.1 Candidatus Nanopusillus massiliensis
ACTTTGGCAGTTTTGGGAGCATTAGGAGTANNNGGAGTAGCTATATATTCTCAAGGAGCACCAACAATAGGTCAATTAGCACAGTCTATGAAATCACAACCAACATCATGGACA
>NZ_OV100765.1:139889-140051 GCF_920984865.1 Candidatus Nanopusillus massiliensis
CAAACATAATTGCAGCTTTAGAAACATTTACAGTACCATCTACTCAAAATGTAACAGTTAGTGTAAGTTCAACAAGTACATCTCAAGTTCCATCTGGTGTATATCCATTTTACTCCTCACAAGCACCTCTTTCACGGTAGGAGTAATATAAGTAGTGTAAAT
>NZ_OV100765.1:140060-141212 GCF_920984865.1 Candidatus Nanopusillus massiliensis
CAAGAATGTTCAGGATCATTCCAAATAAGTGGACAAAGTTATACATACGAAGCATATGTACAACCAGCATCAGATCAAATAACATTTAATAACTTNNGAACAGGTTCAAACTACTACCATCAGTAGGAGTAGTATCATCAAATGGTCATTTATTGAATTTAACAATATATTTCTCTCCAGCTATAAATGTAACATCCTTAACTACAACTCNNNAAGAAATAACAGTATTAGGTACATCATATTATCTATCATATAACAGTAATAATGGTTATATGTATTTGGTACCAGCTGCAAACACATTGACATTAAATGTTGGGCAATCAACAACAGTAGATGGATTAACAATTCAATTAGCTAATGTTGTAAAAAATCAACAAGGCATTTGGTATGCTGTATTAAATATTAATGGACAACAATATACAATACAAGTAGGTACATCACAAGTTATTGATGGAGGAAATGTATATGTAGCAAATGCATTTGCATCTGTTTTAACATCCTCAAGTGTTAGTGCAGGTTATGCAACAATTGTTGTATCACAGGGTGGATATCAATCCTCATTAAGTTCTTCATCAGCTGGAGCTAGTGTATATACATCTAGCGGTACTGCAGTTAATGGAGTAACTGTTACAACAAATTATAACTCTACAACGCAAACACTATCAGAATTACAATTTACATTTNNTTTAACATCTACACAACCAAATGGACAATATGCATTATTAGCAGGACAGTCTTATCAATTACCAATATTTATTGGATATGAATTATATGTTACACCAGTTCAATTACCAACAGGTCCATTAGCATTACAATTAACTCCAAGTGGATCTAGTCAATCTACATTACAATATGTTNATGCTGTAACTGGAAATACCGTATCAATACCTCTATATGTAAGTTCANNNNGTGCTTTACAAATATTAACTACATCATCTCCAGGATTAGTAGGAACAATTACAAATAGTCAAAGTGCTGTACCAGGTGCATCTCAGTTAACTTCAGTAAATGTATCACAAGGAGGATACTTTGCAGTAGTAGATGCAGATTTACAACAAACATATATATTCCAAGTACAATCAATAAGTACAACAACAAGTGGTGCATCTGCAACATTATATAANNNTGTCACTGGACAAACTATAACAATAT
>NZ_OV100765.1:141276-141456 GCF_920984865.1 Candidatus Nanopusillus massiliensis
AACACTTTCAGGTTCTGGATTGTATTATTCAAATACAGGTTTAACATTGTATGAAGGATATGATAATTATGAGTCATTAAGTTATTCAACTTCAAGTCCAGGTACATTGAATGTAACATTTGCTAAGAATTATGAACCTACAGGATGGTCTAATGAAATTATAGAAATACCATATAATAC
>NZ_OV100765.1:141463-141693 GCF_920984865.1 Candidatus Nanopusillus massiliensis
TTTAGCAGCTCTATAAGTATAGTACAACCAACTTTGACAGGTTATTCTGTAGGTGGAAGCTTATTAGGAAATGTAAGTATATCATCAGCGGGTACAGCAACTCTAAATGAAACATTATCAGGATCTCCATCAAACATAACTGCAACAGTATATGTAAATGGGTCATCTACATCCAGTGGAACTCTACAAGGATNNNNAACTGAAACACCAGTAATTACTCCAGAACAGTT
>NZ_OV100765.1:141709-142141 GCF_920984865.1 Candidatus Nanopusillus massiliensis
GAAGTAATTACATATGCATACTTAGATAAAAATGGTGTATACTTAGTAGAAACTACATCATCTTNNNNTATTCCAACAGTACAATTAAATGCACCATCACAACCATTAACATTTAATGTAGGATNAGAACCATCAGGATACACACCATCAACAACATCTACATCAACAACTCAAACAGTAACAGTATCAGTACCAACTCCAACATCATTAATTGGAAAGGTAATATTAGATACACAAGTAACACCATCAATGAGTGAGTTAATATTAGTAGGAGGTCCAGCAGTAAATACATTAACAGCACAGGCAGTAATACAATATGTATCAAGCATGAATGCAACATTGGGTCAAGAATTACAATCATACGCAAATAGTCAAAATGGATATATATATGGTTCAGAATTAGCACCAGAATTACAACAATTAGGAATTCCA
>NZ_OV100765.1:142210-142350 GCF_920984865.1 Candidatus Nanopusillus massiliensis
GTACGGAAATGATACAACACAAGCAACAGAATTATTCGCAAACTACTTAGTAAATAATGTAGATGCAAGCGT
The DNA here is from genome assembly GCF_920984865.1 of Candidatus Nanopusillus massiliensis. Classification (NCBI taxonomy): domain Archaea; kingdom Nanobdellati; phylum Nanobdellota; class Candidatus Nanoarchaeia; order Nanoarchaeales; family Nanopusillaceae; genus Candidatus Nanopusillus; species Candidatus Nanopusillus massiliensis. Next base: position 142,283 of record NZ_OV100765.1, read on the forward strand.
ATTCAATAATCCAACAGTAGTAGAAGTAAACGATCAACAAACAGTAAACGGATATCCAGCAGCAACAC
>NZ_OV100765.1:142355-142656 GCF_920984865.1 Candidatus Nanopusillus massiliensis
CAGTAAAAGCTTTTTCTTAAACTTTTTATTTTTCAAAATTTTATATCTTATTTATGGATGAGGATATAAAAGAAGCTGTTAAAGATCTTATAATTATGATCATTTCAATAGGGTTAGTAATTTTTTGCATATTGGTTATCACTTTTATAAATATTATCTTATAAATCAATTATGAAATGGATATTGATTTTGAGGAGAATATTACAGATTATATTAGAGAAATTATAAAAGAAATTATAGGATTGATAAAAGGGGATTGTTAGAANNTAGAGATATAAAAATAATAAAAAATTATGTAAAG
>NZ_OV100765.1:142661-142742 GCF_920984865.1 Candidatus Nanopusillus massiliensis
AGAAGGGTCTTGTTATTTAGAACTTGGAAAAACAAAAGTATTAGCAGGAGTAAAATTGGAAATAGCAGAACCATTTCAGGA
>NZ_OV100765.1:142769-142863 GCF_920984865.1 Candidatus Nanopusillus massiliensis
CAACAGTAAATTTATCTCCAGTTTCTGATATTAATGTTGATATAGGNNCTTCAGAAGAATCTATAGAATATTCAAGAGTTGTAGATAGAGTATT
>NZ_OV100765.1:142980-143355 GCF_920984865.1 Candidatus Nanopusillus massiliensis
TCAACTTTAGCATCTGTATGTGCATTAATGAATACATATTTTCCAGAAATAGATTAAAGAAAATGGTGAATATAAAATAAATCCAAAAAATAAGACAAATAAAAAATTACCATTAAATAAAAATATTCCAGTAATGGTTGCATTTGCAAAAATTGATGATAAATTTGTTGTAGATCCAAATAAATATGAAGAGGACGCTAAAGATATGATTATACATATTGGATTATCAGATAAAATAAATGCATTACAAACAAGAAAATCAGGTCCCATATCTTTAGAAGAATTTAATAATTTATTATCACAAACATAAATAGTTTNAAGATATTTATTAAAGAAAATCAATGAATGATATTTCTAAGTTTGCTTTAGCTAGAT
>NZ_OV100765.1:143371-144962 GCF_920984865.1 Candidatus Nanopusillus massiliensis
CAATACAAATTGCAATGGGGGCTCCAATGATGGTAAAATTATCTAAAGAGGATTTGGAAAGAATAAGATATATTCCTGTAAAAATTGCAGAAATAGAATATGAAAAAGGTGTTTTACCATTAAAGGCAGTTTTTAAGAAAATTAATCCTTTATATCATATACCTCATATTCCATAATTTTAGTAAATCTTTTTTTGAAATTTTTAATAAATAATAATGTGATCCTCCCCCACAATATATTATTTGGTCATTATCTAAATCAATTATACTTTTATCAACAATTGTTTTTATCTTTTGTTTTAAACCTACAGGTGGGACAGAACCAATAGGATATNNAGTAATTTCCTTTACTTCTTTTGCTTTTGCTAATCTTACTTCATTGCAATTAAAATATTTCATTATCTGATTTAAATCAATCGTATGTTTTCCTAATAAAAATGCATAATAAAGGTTTTTTATCACAAATTAATAGAATACTCTTTGCAATAATCAATTCAACCTGTTGTTCAGCATATTTTGAAGAAACAACTGGTTTTTCATATTTAATAATTTGAATGATGTTATACCTAATTTATTCAAATAATTTTCTAAATATTTTTCATCTAATAATTTTTCTTTCATAATTTAAATTAAAAATAAGATATTAATTTATATTTTTGTCTTAAATATAGTTTTTCTATTAATCCAGATATTTTATTAAGAAAAATTGGGGACCGCGGGGATTCGAACCCCGGACCTCCGCCTAGTCAGGGCGGCATCATGACCCCTAGACTACGGTCCCTTATATATTCTTTATTTCTTTTATTGATTTTATTGTATTTTCAATATATCTTCTTATTCTTTTTCTTCTATTAATTATTTTTTTAAATATAGATTCAGCATTTCTTAAGCTTTTTCTATGATCTTCATATACTTCTTCAATGTTTTATCATAATTACTATTGTAATATGTGCTTGTATTTCCAGCAAATGAATTTAAATATTTATATAAGACATCTTCAAATGCAAACATATTTGTATATTCTTTATTAAATCTTTTTATATCTCTATTATCTTTTATTTTTAATTGATAAATATTTTTTAAATTTTTAACAATTTCCTCATATATTTTTTCCAATTCTGTGAAATATTTCTATTTTCATTCTTTTCCATAATTATATAAAAATCTTGGTACTATATAAATTTATCTTATTATTCTAAAATCCTGATAGTTACTAATTTCTATATTTATTATATCAATTTTATCAACTCTAGCCCTTTCAGTGTCCTTGTTTACATAATTCAATCATCTTATTTATATTATCTTCATCCCCCTCAAAAACAGCTTCTACAGTTCCATCAGGATTATTTTTTACATATGCTTTAATATTTAATTTCTTAGCATGTAAAAATACAAAATTCCTAAACAAACACCTTGAACTTTTACATATATAATTACCTTCACAGCTTTCATTCCTTATCATTTATAAATATTTTTAAATATTTAATATTCAATGGAAAGCCGGAATGAGTGAATTTATGATGAAAACTGTATTTATAAAAGATATTTTGAGAGAAGATTTTTTGGGTAAGGAGGTTGATATAAAAGGGTGG
>NZ_OV100765.1:144970-145569 GCF_920984865.1 Candidatus Nanopusillus massiliensis
AATGAGGGATATGAAGGATAAGATTTTCTTTGTAATAAGAGATTCTTCAGGAATAATACAAGCAGTTGTAAAAACAATCGAGTATGATCCAAAAACATGAAAGATGCAACAAAATTCCAAATTGAAGGTTCTTTAGAAGTAAAGGGAATATTAAGAAAGGATGAAAGGGCACCTGGAGGATATGAAATAGAAGTAAAGGAAATAAAAGTATATGACTATGGAAAACCATTTCCATTAAAGGGAGATGAAGATGATAGATACAATACAAAATGTACAGACATCTATGGATAAGGACAAGATGGTTTGCAGATGTAATTAAAGATAAAGCANAGTTTAATTGTAAATGTAAGGGACTGGTTTATAAAGGATGGATGGTATGAAGTAACTCCAGCAATATTGGTTGGAAACGCTGCAGAAAACCTGCAGAATTATTTGAAGTAAAATATTTTGAAGATAAGGCATATTTATCGCAATCAGCGCAATTATATTTAGAAGCATTAATATTTTCATTGGAAAAAGTTTATTCATTAACACCATCATTTAGAGAAGAGCTATCTAGAACAAAGAGGCATTTACATGAATATTGGCATTTTGAAATT
>NZ_OV100765.1:145581-145806 GCF_920984865.1 Candidatus Nanopusillus massiliensis
GTATCATATGGAAGATATTATGAAAGTTATGGAAGAATCATTAAAATATGCAATTGAAAAAACAATTGAGGAAAGAAAATCTGAATTTGAAGAATTAAAAAGTATAACAGGAAGAGATATAAGTGAATTAAAACAATTTGTTGAAAAACCATGGAAAATTATTACATATAAAGATGCAATAAAGAAATTGCAAAATCTTGGTGTTAATATAAAATATGGAGATGA
>NZ_OV100765.1:145817-146037 GCF_920984865.1 Candidatus Nanopusillus massiliensis
GATGAGGAAAGATTATTAACAGAGCAATTTGATGTACCAATATTTGTTACATATTATCCAAGAGAAGTAAAAGCATTCTCTATGTATGAAGTTGGGGATGGAACAGTAAAAAACTTTGATTTAATTGCTGGAGAAGGATATGGAGAAATAATTGGTGGATCTGAAAGAGAATGGAGATATGATTTATTGCATAAAAAGATTGAAGAATGGGGATTAGATA
>NZ_OV100765.1:146052-146647 GCF_920984865.1 Candidatus Nanopusillus massiliensis
GTTGGAAATGAAGAAATAAATGCAGATGACAGGTATGAAGATTTAAGAAGATATGGATCTGTTCCGCATTCTGGAATGGGATTGGGTATTGAAAGATTCTTAAGATGGGTATGCAAACTAGATCATATTAGAGATACACAACCATTCCCAAGATTGAGGGGTAGCTGGCTATATCCATAATTTTTTTATCTATATATTGTTTTTATTCCCATAAGTTCTAATAGTGAATTTTGATGATTTTTTGCAAAACCTTCAGCATGTTTTATTATTTTTACAGAAGCTTTTTCATGAAAGTCTATTCCCCATACAACAATTATANNNNTGCTATTAAATATAGAAAATATAATCCTTATATCTCTATTTAATCTATCTGAAAATAGTGGAATTTATAAATTTCCTATTTTTATTGGTTTACCTAATCTTTCTATTTTTCCTCTAAGTTCTTTAAGAGATTCAAATCTATCAAAAATTATTTTATATTGATTATTTAATTCTTTTTTAAGATCTTTTGTCCATTCTTCCAAAAATTTTATATTATTTTTAATTTTTTCATAATTTACCAAATTATTACCAAATAATATAAAAATACTATATG
>NZ_OV100765.1:146668-146812 GCF_920984865.1 Candidatus Nanopusillus massiliensis
ATATTAAAATAAAGTTTTTACGAATTTTTTAATATTATAAAGATCTTTTAAATTCTTTTTATATCCATTATAATTTATGAGTGAATTAAAAAACTAAGATTGGAAGATATGATTGAACTTTTAGCTAGCAAAGACATTAATGGT
>NZ_OV100765.1:146821-146925 GCF_920984865.1 Candidatus Nanopusillus massiliensis
AAATTAGCTTGGAGTATGACTGATTTTTTAGATATCTATGGAATCATCGTCTTCCAACAAAAAATCTTATAATAAAAATAGATATAAAAAATATAGAAGTACTA
>NZ_OV100765.1:146933-147267 GCF_920984865.1 Candidatus Nanopusillus massiliensis
GACATATGGACACGTAATATATAATGGAGAAGCCAAAGTTGTTAAACCATCAAAAATGTATGAATTTAAGTATGAAAGGAATTGTAAATCATGTCTTGAAACTTTATATGATAGCGAATATAATAGTATGGATAATAATTACTCTTTTGATGTTAATAAGATAAAGGGATTAAAAATAGATCTTCTTAAAATGGNGAGTATTAGTAAGAATTGTGGAAAGAAGTATGATTCGTTTATAGAGCGCAATTACACAATTTCGCGTGAGACATTCAGAAAAATATTCAGAAGTATTTGGATATATTGAAATAAAAAGATTTAACTATGGAAAAATACG
>NZ_OV100765.1:147314-148517 GCF_920984865.1 Candidatus Nanopusillus massiliensis
GAAGAAAAAAATATAGTAGGCTATAAAATTTCTACTCCAGAAAATGAAATAAATAAATATAATAGAAATAATGAAGATGAATTATATTATCNNNNAAGTTATAAATTTGAATTTGCAGTTTGTAAAGATATAAGTTATATAAATCTCTGTAATTTTTCTAGATTTTTTTAATCTTTCATTAATTTTCTCTAATATATTTTCCTATTCTTCTATATGAGAAAAATATTTTAATGTTTCTATAATTATTATACTCTATGAGTGAACAAACATCATTACACAAAACCTTGGAAAAACTACTTTTAGATGCTACTAAATTATCAATTGGTTTAGGTGATCAGGGAAGACATCTTTGGATATTAGTAGATATAAAAGATGATAAATATAAGGGGGGAGGTTTTACTGGTAAATTCCAAAACGTATATNNNTAATTGTGATGTAATTAAGTGTAAATTATATCCGGAGAGATATAATATTGATCAAAGTATTTGTGATTCATGTTTTCAAGATATANATCACAGGAGATATAATAGCGATGATAATAGTCATATGGTTATTTTTAATATTCCTAAAAGAGGTGAGAGGAGAGGAGGTAGAAGAGCTACAGGATCTAATAAGAAATATGGAAATTGAGATTATTGAATCATACTATAAAAGTTTATACTCATATCCAAATTCTTTAAAAAATTATTCAAATCCAAGATTATTAATGTATTTTGAAAGAAAGGGGCAAGATCTTGATATGATATATAAAGAAATAAATGAAATTAATTTTGGCGCAGCTTCCTACTCTGAGGGAAATTGGATCTGAAGATAAACCAATTTTTTCACTTGCTGCAATATATGGAAAGAAAGAAAATATATCTGATAAAGATGTTGATGTAGCTCATTTAGAATTTCCAAAGAATTTTAGATTTAGTTTAATGGTATATAAAAAATAAATTGTAAATTCTTTTAAAATTTTAATCTTTATTATAAAAGATATTTAAATATTTCTATAATTATTATACTTTATGAGTGATCAAAATATCCCTGGGAGATTAGAAGATATACTTAGGAGGGTTAGTGAATATTCATTTGAATTTAGGAAAGGGGGAAAGGTTATTTGGATAAATTTAGAAATAAAAAAGGATGATAGGGGATACTATGGAAAAGGCAGTGCTGTTAGCCCACTAAAAGTGTATGAATTTAAGTATGGAAGTAATT
>NZ_OV100765.1:148538-148826 GCF_920984865.1 Candidatus Nanopusillus massiliensis
CGAGATATATATTATAGTAGATATAAAAGTTATGATAATAATTACATGATTGCTTTTATTAAATATGTAGGAGGGGATATGGATAAAATAAAATATATGGTAAGAGATATAGAAAGTGANNNTTATGACTTATACAATAGAAATTAGAAATTCATATTTGGATCCTTCAAGAGATCATTNNNTATCAGTATACTTTAGAAGGGATACNNNGAGCTATAAGAAGATAACTAAAGAAATTAAAAAAGGTATTATCTTTGAAAAACCTCAGGCNNNAAAGAAGATTGGATT
>NZ_OV100765.1:148832-149152 GCF_920984865.1 Candidatus Nanopusillus massiliensis
TCAACCAGCTTTTATNCGTTCTGCTCTAGTAGAAAAGAAGACAAATGAAAATAATAATAGAGAAGAAAGTAAAAATGAGTTAGATTATCCAAATAGTTTTAAATTTAGTTATAAAGACTATGAAAAATAAATTAAGGCTTTTATAATATTTTTATTCTTTAATTATATTTCTCTATTTTTTTGAATATAATTTATGCGTCTTTTATTCATTTTATCATATTAAGAATATAAATNNNNCTAAAAGTATATAATCTATGAGTGACTTAAAAAATTTATTCAGAAAACTGGATGATATACTTCACGATATGGTTAAATATTCA
>NZ_OV100765.1:149160-149445 GCF_920984865.1 Candidatus Nanopusillus massiliensis
AGGTAATTGGGGAAGATATACTTGGATAGAAATTTATATAGGATATAANNGATATGGTTGGAAAGGTTTTGTTGTGAAGCCATNGAAAATATATGAATTTGAGCATCAAAAGATTTGTAATTCATGTTTTGGGGATATATATGTTAGTGAATATGATCTGTATAAATAGAAGTTATAATATTTATACTAATGATTGATATAANNAAAGAGAAGGAAAATAAGAAAGAAATAGAAAATATAATAAGTAATATAGAAACTCAGGCTATGTATGTATATGATATAACT
>NZ_OV100765.1:149451-149561 GCF_920984865.1 Candidatus Nanopusillus massiliensis
TCATATTTAGATCTTTTAAAAAATTATTAGAAAGTATTAATATACTTTAGAAGGGATATATTTGACTATAATAAGATAATTGAAGAAATTAAAAATAGTATTATGTTTGG
>NZ_OV100765.1:149599-150580 GCF_920984865.1 Candidatus Nanopusillus massiliensis
AGTTATAGATTTATAGCTCTATGAAGAAAAAGAAATAAGTAAATATGGTGAGGAAAGTGAATTAATCTTATCCAGAGAATTACAGATTTAGTTTTATGATATATGAAAAATAAATTTATAAAAATTTTGTTAAATTTTCTTTAAATTCTTTTGCAGTTTCTTCACGGTATTGATGAAATAACATATTCTAAATGACAAATTTCCTTATAACCTGTATCAAATAAAGGTCTTTGTGCTATTTTAATAATTGGATATGATCTTGATTCTTTAATAATGTTGTATCAAATATAACTAAATTAAAATTCTCATACAATTTTTCATATGTTACCAAAATATTATATAAGTTTTTAATGAATTCTTCAAATTTATTTTCAGATAAGAAAAATATGCCAAAAGTATCAATATATCCAATGAATTCATTATTTCTAAATGGAGCAAATGATGNCCATAATTTAATTATTCCATCCAATATTATTCTTTCATTTAATTGTTTTTCAAAGTTAATATAATCTTCTATAAAGAATTTTTTATATTTATCAAAATATTTGCTAGATTTGTCTAGATAAATCTTAAAATGAATTTGTTGGTTCTTTTTCAATCAATATTTAAAATATATAAATGTTCCTGTGATGCACCTGCAGGAAATCCTTTATTTAAATTAATAAATATATATATATAATCTCCTTCAGGTACCCTTTCATAGAATTCTTTTATTAGCATAATATGAATTATAAAGATCTAAATAATCTATTTGAAACAAATTCTTTACATGTTTTTTATAATTTGGAACTAATACTTCGATGATATTTTCCATATGGATATTTATTTGAATAGNNNACAGGAATTTCCATTATATATTTTCTTTGAAAAATCAAAATCTGGAGCTTCATTATCAGGATAACAAATAAGAACATTTTGATTTTTTTGAATAAATTTTTCCATAATTTCTTGGTTTATTTTTTATAGATTTATTTACTCTTA
>NZ_OV100765.1:150596-150914 GCF_920984865.1 Candidatus Nanopusillus massiliensis
TTGGGTCGATTCTTTCTTCAATTATAAATCTTTCAAGTTCATTATTAAAAAAATTCCTTACATTATATTCCTGAGATATTAATTTTATGTCTTCATTATATATTCTTTCCATTTTTATGTTNNNGTCTTTAGTAAATAAAAATGATTTAAATTTGGTTATCATTTAAATGATAACTAAAAATAAATATTTATGAATGAATTATTGGTGATTGCCTATTTTGTTAATGATAGGCATCTAATTTTTGGCATTCGCTCTTTTTCAGATAGATATTTCCTAAAGATACCAAGTATTTCATCATAATCTTTTTTTATTAAATT
>NZ_OV100765.1:150922-151043 GCF_920984865.1 Candidatus Nanopusillus massiliensis
CTACAGATTTATCTTTACTACTATTATTTTCATCAATTTTTGTTATATTTGGTTTTTCAATTTTATCTATTTTTTCCAATATTTCTCTTCTTTTATTTTCATCTTCTTCGTATAAAAATAC
>NZ_OV100765.1:151135-151474 GCF_920984865.1 Candidatus Nanopusillus massiliensis
TAATATATAATTGTTAATAAGATTTTTAATTTTTTTAAAATCTATAATTTCTTCTTTATTTTTTTCTTTTATTATTATTTCATCAAAATCATCCATAGTATTTTATAATTTCTTTTTTTATATTTTGGCCTTTATTTTCATATTTCTTATATAGTACATTTGAAGAAAACAGTAATTTCATTTTAATATTTTATTTGTTAGTTTTATAAATATTTTTTAACAATTTATTANTGATGATTTGTTATCANTTAAATATCTTTGTAGTCTTTGAAACTTTATATATTAATNNNNTTTGACAAATTTAAATATCTTTTTATATTTCATGATAAATTATTATAA
>NZ_OV100765.1:151479-151602 GCF_920984865.1 Candidatus Nanopusillus massiliensis
GTGATCTGGGAACGGCAATAGTGACAATTAGCGGTATAGCTATAGTAATAGTATTTCTTATATTGGAATGGATCATTATTACAATACCTGCTAATTTGGCTGCTAAACTTTTTGGTAGTGATG
>NZ_OV100765.1:151609-151949 GCF_920984865.1 Candidatus Nanopusillus massiliensis
TTCAAGGGCCATGGGTGCTGTTTTACTTTCAGAAATAGCAGCTGTCATAATAATAATATTTTTTATATTTATTTCGATTGTATGATAAAAGTTTCATATTAGGGATTTCAGGATTAATTATAGCCTTTATAGCTGTTTTAGGTGTATATAAATCTATGTTTAATCTAGGTTGGAGAACAGCATTTGGTATAATAATTGTATCTATTATAATAGTAATTATCTTTAATCTGATATTGTCCTTGTTTNNNATAAATATCTTTCCTTTACCTGGTATCGCTCAATTGCAATCATTTTTATCCCCATTATTCAATCTAACCAATATTTTTCATGGCTTTACCCT
>NZ_OV100765.1:151957-152458 GCF_920984865.1 Candidatus Nanopusillus massiliensis
ACATCTTAAATGTTTTTTAATAATTTTGAGATTTTTATATGAAGACTATTAGAAAATTAAAAAAATTTTATTTAAAGTAAATATATTTATATTATAGCATTAACAAATTTTAAAAATAATAAAATTATTATTCCTTTTATTAAGTTTTGGCTTATTATTCTNNTAGTAATTTTAATATTAATAGTAGGATTTTTCAGAGCCATGTATAATTCTCTAATAGCATTAAAGAAAAATGCAGAAAAGGCATGCTATGATATAGATGTATATTGAAAAAGAGACATGATGATGTTAGCAAAATTAGTAGAAACAGTAAGTAGTTATTTAACATATGAAAGAACAGTTCTTGAAAAATTAACACAAATGAGAACTTCAATATATGAATTTTCCATCAAATGACATTCAATCAAAAATAAATTTATCAAATCAAATGACAGGAGCTTTTAGATATTTAATTGCAGATACTGGAAAAATGATAGATATGANNCCAGTAAAGGTTACTGT
>NZ_OV100765.1:152523-153237 GCF_920984865.1 Candidatus Nanopusillus massiliensis
TTGGATGGGCAGCTTTAGATATATTCTTTGGAATAGGTTTTTTGATTTTGACAATTTGGATATTAACTAAATTTTTATTATAAGAATTATTTATATATCAGTACCTAAGAAAGATAAAAATTTAGAAAAAGAGATTATAGAGATAATAAAACCTGTTTTGTGTAATGCTTCATAAAGTTTTTATATTTTTCAAATCTTTAATGTTTATTTGTCAGCAAGCGCCTTATAATATTCTGCAGATATTTTTACATCTTTTTTATGGAATATATCTTTCCTTTTTCAAAAGTTTCAAATATTATGTTTGTAATCTTTATAATGGAAAATATAATAAACTTATAAAAGCTAGATATTCTTTAGCTAAAAANNNATATAATTCGGAATTTTTATATTTTATAGAATGAATGACTTAGAATTATTATCAGTAATTCTTGGGCTGAGAATCTCAGAATCACTCATGATTCTTGTACTAGGATGGATTATAGGTACGATACCTATTTATTTTGTTGCTAAGCATTTTAATAAAAATGTATCAAATGATGAAGATTTTAGGTTTTATTATACTTTTAGGAATATTATATTTTATAATAATAGTAAAATTTAATTATTTCTTTTATATAATTGGAATAACAATAGATTTTATAATATTTTTAAATTTTATAATATTTCTAAGTATCTATAAAATTGTATTTAATGCAAGTTGGAGAGTGGCTTTTG
>NZ_OV100765.1:153243-153415 GCF_920984865.1 Candidatus Nanopusillus massiliensis
CTATTGTATCTATTGTATCTATCATGATAGAGATTATCTTAATATCGGTAGTATTTNCGGTAGCTGATGGAATATCTACAGTATATATACNNGTAGGAAAAATGGAAATAGAAATTATTGGAATAATAATGTGGTTTATGTTGGGATTAATATTGTCTGTAATATTTATCTA
>NZ_OV100765.1:153472-153551 GCF_920984865.1 Candidatus Nanopusillus massiliensis
CTGATTACCAGGAACATTATCTTTTATAATAATCATAATTTCTGACTTNNTAGATATATTAGCAGAAAACAATGTAGGA
>NZ_OV100765.1:153556-153647 GCF_920984865.1 Candidatus Nanopusillus massiliensis
TATAGGAGCAGGTAAAAGTTTCCATAGTAGTTTCAATATCCTATAAATATATACTTAATATAAGTTGGAGAAAAGCTATTCTTATGTCAAT
>NZ_OV100765.1:153670-153873 GCF_920984865.1 Candidatus Nanopusillus massiliensis
ATTATTGGTCTAAAAATATTACCTTATTATATTCATATCTATTATATGGCTTGTGGCTGAATATATTTGTGTGTCCTTATAAAGTACATATACGGTATCATTCCATGTCGTATAACAGAAATTATCCGTCATGGTTCCTGAATGAGTTGGGGTAGGTATAGCGTGGTATGATTTTTGGAGATAAGTTTTGGTATAGTTAATCT
>NZ_OV100765.1:153914-153995 GCF_920984865.1 Candidatus Nanopusillus massiliensis
CTATATAGAAAGGGCCAAAATGTTCCAGAACTTAATTAGTTTTATATTNNNTTTAGTAATTCTATATTATCTCTCACATTT
>NZ_OV100765.1:154001-154318 GCF_920984865.1 Candidatus Nanopusillus massiliensis
ATTTTTGTGGGATTTATATAATNNCTATGGTAAATGAATAATAATACTCTTTTCATGTTTTGTGTATATCTTTTTAATACTCTTTAAAATTGATTCTATTTTTTAATGTTACTTAAATATTAAAAATTTTTAAACACATTTAAATGAAAGATCTTCCTTTTATTTAATATAAATTTTTTGATATAAAGAATATTTTATTGTTAATCTAGTATTTTTTCTTCAAACAATTGTAAACTTCTTTAGAATTATAACTAGACAAAACATTGTAAAACTTATTATTATAAATATTATTATAATAAATGTACCAAAGCTATATA
>NZ_OV100765.1:154323-154413 GCF_920984865.1 Candidatus Nanopusillus massiliensis
GCTAAATATGAACTAATTATTGAAAAATAACTATTAGATGGTTATTATTCAAGACTATGCTCATAAATATAAAATTTTAACTCAAAATCT
>NZ_OV100765.1:154420-154577 GCF_920984865.1 Candidatus Nanopusillus massiliensis
TGGATATTAAAATGCTGGGTAGTAATAATAAATAGGAAATATTAAAGAGCATTATAAAAATTTTAGCACTATTTGATATGTTAATTCTNNNNGTTATGATTAAAACTATTAGTGGTAAAATTAATAATACTAAGAATATTAAAGGATAATATGATAA
>NZ_OV100765.1:154582-154744 GCF_920984865.1 Candidatus Nanopusillus massiliensis
CAACGTTCTTAATGAGGCTGTTATTGTATAATTAAAGCTAACGTTTGCTGTTACCACATTATGTTAATATTAGTAATTCAAACTACGTTTAGACCGTTTAGCCTTTAGATAACACAAATTATCCAATATCAAAAAGATAGACATTATCAGATCTTCGTATAC
>NZ_OV100765.1:154761-154888 GCF_920984865.1 Candidatus Nanopusillus massiliensis
AACACATCCTTAATTTTTATTGTGCTATTTGAGATAGATTCTAACTCTGTAGTAGTTAGATTGGCTAATATGGTTTGTTGATTGGATGTTGCCANNNGCGATACCTCAATAGGAAATAATGCAAGCA
>NZ_OV100765.1:154905-155007 GCF_920984865.1 Candidatus Nanopusillus massiliensis
GTATTGTACTAATAATATTATTAAAATTATTAATAAATCTTTTAAAAGATATTCAAAAAAGTTAGCTGAATATCATCCATAATCTTTTTTATTATGAGATAA
>NZ_OV100765.1:155064-155239 GCF_920984865.1 Candidatus Nanopusillus massiliensis
TTAATGCTGCTATTATTGATATACCTTTTTGATGATGAATTTAAAATATTTAAGGTATGATAAATTTATATACTCCAAATATCTTTATAATTTTATAATATTTCAGCATATTTGAACATCTTTTAAGTTATATTATGAGCATTTTTAGAGTTTATTAAACATACAAAAATTACAA
>NZ_OV100765.1:155337-155459 GCF_920984865.1 Candidatus Nanopusillus massiliensis
TATAAATAAATTTTGACCTTCTAATTCTTTTACTTTAATAGNCCCTCCATTTACTTTTTTAGTTAAATTTAATAATTTTTTTATTTTAAAGGGTTCAACATTAGATAATTTCATTAAAAGCC
>NZ_OV100765.1:155465-155589 GCF_920984865.1 Candidatus Nanopusillus massiliensis
TTCCAGCTATATAGTATATATATTTATTAGATGAATTTTTTAAATCCTCTAAATTTGGAATTTTTGTATTTGGTATTTTATATTTTATCAAGGGCAATCCATAAAATAGTAAGATAGCCTTGAC
>NZ_OV100765.1:155594-155706 GCF_920984865.1 Candidatus Nanopusillus massiliensis
ATTCTTGATCATTATCCTCAATAGTTCCATTCATCAATAAAGCTATAAAGTCCAAACTCGTCTAATAAGTATTTGTTTAATATTTTTTCTGCAATCATCAATATATACAGAC
>NZ_OV100765.1:155723-156353 GCF_920984865.1 Candidatus Nanopusillus massiliensis
TTAGATAAATTTTATTATCTTTAAAAAAAGGTTTTTTTCTATTGCAGATATTGGTATGAAACATTTTAGTATGAGTTTTTTGATAAATCTTGTTTTTTGTTGCTTATATTTCTTATTAATGCTTTATAAATATTTTTTGATGCTTTATAAATATTTTTTAATGAATCAATTTCTCTTTTTATAAATATCATAACTTCTTCTAACAATTCTTTTGTAGCTTCGTCCTTTATTTGTTCTGAATCTAAAGCCTTTTGAAGTCTTGAATAATGTTGATTCAAACCATTCACGATTTTCGATAACTCCCCCAAATATAAAGGTAATGCTGCTACTAATAATCTTTCATCATTCATAAATATTATATATTAGATTTATCTTATATTGTTTATTATCTGAGCAATTTTTGCATAATTAAGTTATTGCATAACAACGTAGGAGATCTTCCTGCATCCGAATTATCAATTATAATACTTTTATTTTCTTCTTTAATCAATCTTTTTATTAAAAGATTGATCCTTATAAAACTAATACTAAAGTAGAAATAAACACAAATAAAGATCTTTATAAAAATATAAATCCCTACTATAAGTTAAGAAAAGGTGTTTTTCTTTATACCTTCGAAAACTATCAAAG
>NZ_OV100765.1:156379-156714 GCF_920984865.1 Candidatus Nanopusillus massiliensis
TTATCTTAACTTATCTATTTCTGCTTTGGATATTTGATTCTATTTTGCCGATTTTTCTAATATTTTTTACAATCATTAGAGGATGATTAAAAAAATCTAAATAAAGAAGTTGAAATAAAATCTAATGAAATTAAGAATAATTTTAGAATAAGCATCAAGCTTTTTACACCTAAATTAATAGATTTACATATCTATATTTTATTAATATCTTTTCAGTTTAATAAAATAAATCATTATAATAAATTATTTTTTAAGAGTGGGAAAGGTTTATAAAAAGGCAATAAAATGTTAATGTATGTCTATAAACAATAATCAAATATTGATAGTATTTCTAA
>NZ_OV100765.1:156731-156916 GCF_920984865.1 Candidatus Nanopusillus massiliensis
TCTGCTAGGAACATATTTTAGCAAATTTATAGAATTGTTATCATCAAATCTTATATCGGAAAATCTTACNNNNTTAATACAGATCATAGGGATTATAGCCATGTTTTTTCTTTCTGTATTATTAGCATCATATATAATGCCAAAGATGAAGGATGAAAATGAAGGTATNNCACTAAAATTGACCG
>NZ_OV100765.1:156931-157247 GCF_920984865.1 Candidatus Nanopusillus massiliensis
TTGTACTATATTATATATAATTGGATTCTTATCAGCCATCATTTCTACTAATAATCTAACTATGTTTGAATGTTACNTAATAATATTAATAATATCTATAATATCAATATTATTATATTTTTATCTCAGAGNNNAAAGATATTTATTTATGAATAGTAATGAGTTATTAAAAAATTTATGTATTTTGGGCAGTAATTTGGTCTATTCAGTTGNNATGGTATTTCTTTAAATCTATAAAATTTATAGCATATGTATTGTCAACATCTCTAATATATCCATTATCTCTAATATACTCATCACCTATTATAGAGCTTAT
>NZ_OV100765.1:157254-157528 GCF_920984865.1 Candidatus Nanopusillus massiliensis
ATATTATTAGTACCATATTTTTTATCCGAGATAGAAGATTTAGATGATGAAAAATTAAAAAGATTAGCTATTTAGATAACGATATTATATCTAATAGGAGACATACTTGTTGTTAAAGGCGATTGGCTTATATTAATATGGATTGGAATATTTGCAGTTAGTATTATTTATATTGTCATTATTAGAAGGATTGGGCAAAGCGGAAAATGATTTGTTTGCATTACTTTTATTATTAGCAGGTTTTTTAATAATCATATTGATAATGGGGATTATA
>NZ_OV100765.1:157584-157666 GCF_920984865.1 Candidatus Nanopusillus massiliensis
TAATTATGATATTAATATATAATGCATATTATTATTAGACTAATGTAATACTATCGCATATTATTCATAAATGAGTAATAAA
>NZ_OV100765.1:157672-158237 GCF_920984865.1 Candidatus Nanopusillus massiliensis
TTAGTTTATCTATAATTCATAATCAGGGTTTTTTATTNNGAGTTCGGAAATTTGTATATTTGAAAAATCTAGTATTTATAATTTTTTGGATTGTAGTTTAGGTATATAACCTTTAAATTAAGTTTCTNNTTTGAGATACAAAGAAGTTTAAACGATAATAAACTTTATATATGTATAGATTACAATTAGTATATTAATTATATATACAAAATTTCAAAGATAGAAAAGAAGAGATACNNNTGTTGATGCCATATTTAATAATTTTATTTTTCTGGTATTAAATTATTTTTATCATGATCATCATTTTTATTAATATATTTTATAACAAGGTATGGATAAACAATAAATAAACCTACATATCCTATTGCTATATAAAGAACAAATTTTTTTACAAAAATGAAGATAGTATCAGTTGAAAATGCATATAGTATCGAAATCCTACTTAAAATATTATCCCAATTTTTTTTATTGATATTTTTTAAGATATGTAATAAATGCAACAATACAGATACTAAAAATACAAAAACTCTGAGTCCTATTATTATATACCAAATCGATCTGTTTA
>NZ_OV100765.1:158292-160067 GCF_920984865.1 Candidatus Nanopusillus massiliensis
CCTAATATAATCCATTTAACCATATTTTCTAGAATTTCTATTTGTGTTTACTGTGTATACATAAAGAGACATTATAGATATTAAAAGAAAAATCGTTATTACAATAATGACAGAAGTAANNNATATATATGGAATAGAAAATATCCAAATATATATTCTACAGATTTTTTGATCCCAAAAAAGTTCAATCCTAATAGAGAAGACCACGAACTTATAAATTCGATAGTGCTTTTCCATAATGAATTGCTTTTATCTTCTATATTTTTTCGGTTAGATGATAACATGTATGCAATAATAGCTGCTATTAATAATATAATTAAAAAGAAAATATGTATATAATAACTAGAATATGCTGTTANNNNAAGTAAGATGAGGAAGAATCCAGATATAAGAGATATAAACCATGCTACTATGAAGAATTTTTTATTTTTACTAAAATATTCTTTAAAATTGCGTCTTTCTTTAAATTTGTAAAGACACATTCTTATAAATGCTATAATTATCATTATACAACATACTATTACAACTATTGCATATAGTATGATAAATAATACAATATTTCTATATATTTCTGTCAAGATTGAGCTAAATATAGAAAAATAACATGGCATCTGACATATTATTTAAAATCACCATCTACATAATTTAGAATAATTAGTAATAATGTTGGAATATATAGTAATAATAATGAATAAATCATATTAAAGCACAATATGAATAGTTTGGTCTTATTTGGTATGCTAGAACTCAAAGTTGCAATTAAAAGTATTATTGGCGAAATTATTAATATTAAAAGTAATTACAGTTAGATAAAAATAAACAGAACTTAATATATAAGGTAATAATATTTCGAGAATTTCTGATACTAATATATTTATCATTATTATCACAATAATATAAGTAAAAATTAAATATGGATATTTTGACTATATTTCCTCCTATAAAACCTATTTCATAGTAACAATAAACTCATTTAAATATTTGTATAAAAAATGATATTCTTTTTATAAGTATAAAAAGGTCGTTTCTTTTACACTTTCAAAAACTATCAAAGATACAGTTTCTTTTACTCCTTTAATTTCTCTTATCTTATCTAAAACAGCTTTTCCTAAACCTTCAACATCTTTTTCCCTAACCTTTGCAATCATATCCCAATCCCCAGCTATTATATGGACTTCTTGAATTTCTGGTAAGTTTGCAATTTTTTCCGCAACCTCTCTTTGTGTGAAGACCAGAAGAAGGATCATATTTTATTAAAACAAAAGAACAACATTTTTACCAATAGCTTTAGGATCTAAAATTGCTCTATATTCTATTATTATTCCTGCATTCTCTAATTTCTTTATTCTAGCGAAAATTGTAGTTTCTCTCATTTCTGTAATTTGTGAAAGTTCTCTTAAAGAGGTTTGCAATTCTTCTGCAAAAGTGAAAGTAATTGTTTATCCTTTTCATCTATCTTCATAAAAAATTCATATTTTTTAAAAATTTAAGTATTTTATTCAAAGTATCTTCAAATTTTATGAAATTAATAAATANTATATCCTATCAATTAATAAATGAGATTTTGAAAAATATTCAATTTTTAAATCAAATTTAAGTAATTTTTTGAATCTTTTTCAAAAAATTTTATAAAAAATTTAAGAACAGGAAATAGAAATATTAGCGAATGGCGGTAGAAGAAATGATATCTCATCTAAAAGAAATGAAACCAACAATAAAAATACAAACAGTAGTATTAAAGGAAATGCAATCATTTATGGTAGATAGAGGCTTTG
>NZ_OV100765.1:160083-160308 GCF_920984865.1 Candidatus Nanopusillus massiliensis
TAATAACTTCAAAATTTACANATCCATTGGCTCCAGATCCAGCATCTAGTGTTATTTTTATCACCATCATTTGAGTATTATTCGCAACAANTAGTGATAACACAAAGTATGATTTTACACAAACAACTTTCCCTTATAGCAGCTGATAAGATATTCACTTTTTCACCAAACGTTAGATTAGAAAAAAGTGAAAAAGCTAAAACTGGAAGACATGCTTTTGAATTT
>NZ_OV100765.1:160378-162947 GCF_920984865.1 Candidatus Nanopusillus massiliensis
ATCTATGTAATCAAAAAAGTTAAAGAAGAATGTAAAGAAGAATTAGATCTTTTAGGTAGAGAATTAAGAGTTCCTTCAAAACCATCCAAAGNNTACAGATATTCAGAAGTTTTAGAAAAATATGGTAGTGATGATGCTTTAAGTGTAGAAGAAAAAGATCCATTCTGGATTATTGATATAAAAAGAGAGATCTATGATAAGGAAGATGAAGATCATCCAGGTCATTTCTTAAACTATGATTTAATTTTGCCAGAAGGATATGAGGAAGTTTTATCTGGAGGAGAAAGAGAATATAAATATGAGAGAAATATGGAAAAGATGAAAGAATTAGAAAAAGAAGGGATAGATTATTCATCATATAAAGACTATCTAGAAGTTGCTAAAAGAGGATTATTAAAACCAAGTGGTGGAGGAGGAATTGGTGTTGAAAGATTATTAAGATTCTTATCTGGAAAGAAGAATATAAGGGAAGTTCAATTATTCCCAAGAATTCCTGGCGAGGAAGCAGTTTTCTAGATTTTTTTTTTAATAAAATTTTTTAATAAATATTATAGAAACTGAAAAGATTTTAGAAAAATCAAAATAGGTAAAAAATTGCAATCTATTAAACTAGATAATGAGAAAGGTTTATTAATAGAAAAACTTTTATCTAAGTAAATACAAAAAGTCTTAATTAAAATTTTTTAAATAATTACTAATTAACTATAAAGAATAATCCTAAATTTGATATAAGTTTTAATATGATTAAGGGAAGTTAAATGAGTAATNNTTAATCAAATAATATAAAAAGGATTATTGGCATAATAAAAATTATAGATTATCTCTATAGATGTTTATTTTAATAACATATTCNATCATAACAAGGATTTAGTAAGACATTTAGCACATAATTTACCGTAATATATACTATAATAGTAAAGGTAAGCCAAGTTAAAAGACATTGCAATGCACATAACAATAGCTACTCCTAAACCTGCGTTGGACAGATATTTATAGGCAATTAAACTTGTTATAAAAACTGGAATGAAGTGGCTGTAAATATTTCTAAAGTTAGTGTAGTTAAAGCAATAGAATATGAGAAATATTGGAGGAAAAAGATGAGAGTTATTATAAAAGATGTCATTCCTGAAAGAAAAGTAATAGCCCAAGTTTTAGAAAATGATATATATATATTCAAATAACGTTTACACCTGAATAAATAAGTTTTGAAAATATATATGAATATCAGATCCAACCCAATATAAAAGGTGACAATTCTATTATTGAAATAATTGCTAGCTCCTATTATACTTAAACCGTCCATTTTATAATATGTCATTACCTCATATAAAAATATATTTTGATGGTTATCGGAGATTATTATTGTTGTAATTGAAATATTTATATATAGAAGAAATTTTATCAAAAATAAGCTAGCGATATTAGCAATGTTTATTGTATATTATTTGAATAAAAATTGTTTTAAGAAAATATTAATGTTTTTATAATTAATAAAATTTATTTTCCAGAAAGNATTTCCATTAATTCTTTAAATCCTTCTAATTCTTCTTTAGAAATTCCATATAATTCAGCAACTGCTAAATCGATTTTTTCTTCAACTTTTTTAAGTTCTTCCTTTGCATTAATATTTTTACAATAATCAGGTTTATTATTGGAATATATACATTTTGCTAATTCATCAGCTCTTTCAGATAATTCAGGAATTTTATTATGTAAATTATTATCTGGGTCGAATTTTGGTATTTTAATGATATCTATAATATGTGTNTCTTGTCTTAACTAAGATGTTTAAAGATGCTATTATTGAACGAACTATAGTTGAATTTAAAACTGCCGCAATATAATAAGCTTCATTAGGAGATTTGGCTTCCACTAATATAATTCCATCAACAGGTATTACAGGTTTTTCATTAATAGGTTCAACAACTGCGCAAGCAAAGCTTACCGCTTTACCGGTAATGGCGCCGGCAATTCTGGTCCTACAACTTTATAGGGTGCTAAGGATGCCTTAACATTGTTCATAACATAATAAAATGGTACAGTCACTTTCTCAGCTTTATAGAATGGATACTTTTTATAAGGTGCCATTTTTTGTTTTAGGAATCCTCCACTTCTATTTATTAAATCATTAAAGAATTGATAGAAATATTGATATGTATAAGGATATTTTGTTTTCATTATATGATGTGGAAAAGGATTTCCTTCTTTATCATGTGGCAATATTATATATTTATCTTTAAACTCATAAGTACCATTTCTTTATATCTCTGCCCCTAACTAATGGATAAATAAGATCTGATTCTACTCTAGCTTCAACCTGTTTGACATTTTTCTTCTGTCCACTTTTCAGGCGAGACTTGTTATGATTAACANACCATCGGGAGTTTTTTCAAGTACTTTAATATAATAAATCTGGTTAAGAGCTGTATAAACTCCTGCATATGCCTCATAATATTGATTTCCGTTTATTATTTTTCTAATTGAGATTTATAATATTGGGTTTAANNNNCACCCATGGTGATGTAGGATCATTAAGTATTAAAGGAATCATTGTTATTTCATAATGTTT
>NZ_OV100765.1:162952-170012 GCF_920984865.1 Candidatus Nanopusillus massiliensis
TCTTAATGACATCTTTTAAAGATGTATTTGGATCTATTTTCTTTCCAGTCCATACAACATGTTTAATGCCATTCATATTTTCTTTTCTGTATTTCTTTAATAATTGTACATTTCATTATCATTCATATTATCTACATTCACAAACTTTTTCTACGAATAATAATTCCTGTTCTATTNATTGCACCTTCAAAGGGCATAAATCTTCTAAATCATGAATAACCTGTATTTTTGTTTTTCTAACTAAGAAATTTCTAAATCCAGCACCTGCTTGTGTTTTAAATACTGTAAATGTTATTACAAATCCTAATTTTATCACCTACTTTTAAATATAAGTCAAAACATCTTGCTGAAGAATAGCATAGATAAATCTTTTTTGAATTTATTGATTCCAGTTTTTCCTTCAATTTCTAATAATCCATATTTTTTCCAAAGTTCTTTACTCGATTCTCTATATTGTTCAGGCAAGTCATCCCATCTTATCCATGGGGGGTTTACAATTACATAATCAAATTTACCCTTTNATATTGGAGCAAATGCATTTCTAATTATAGCTATCCATACATCATCTTTACCTTGTAGTCTAAGATCAAGTAATTTTTTATAAAGATCAATTAAACTCTTTTTCTGCTGAAGAATTTAAACCATATGGTGAAATTCTAAATTCAAATTCTTTAGGTGTACATCCATTCTCTAAACACATTTTTATTTAGTCTAATATTTTTCTTAAAAGATCTATATTATTGTNNAGTATTAACAGGTATTTTAAATTCACCAACTGCAGTCCTTAATATATAATACTTTTCAGTAATTTCTGCTTTTGTTTCAATCATTATAAAATCTGCTAAGTAAATTGGAATTTCAATACTTCCTAATCCACTTTGTTGTAATAGATCCGCAATGGTTAATAAATAATTTGTTCTTGCGGTTAAGACTGCTAATGGATTTAAATCATAACCAACAACATTTTCAAGTATATATTTACGTAATGTATCTGTTAAGTAATGTTATTGGCATATCTTATTAATCTACTAATATAAAGTATAAGAAAGGTACATGATCCGCATGCAGGATCTAAAACTCTAATTTCTAAAGGTTTTAATGGATCGTCTTTTCCCATAGTTTCTAAATTTTCATAACTTAATACCAACTTCATTAATTATTAATTCTGCTAACCAATCAGGTGTATAATATTCTCCTAAATTATGTCTAATTCTCTTGGAACAAGATTTTGATATAATTTCTTTAATAAATCTCTGGCAAATTCAGGTTCTAATTGTGGAGTTGCTATTTCGTAATCACGAAAGTCTTCTTGCAATTTCAGCAATAACATCTCCTAATTCTTGATCTATTTCTTCAACATACCATGAAAAATAATCNNCTTCTAAAAAGTTTTCAATACCTAATAATTTTTTAAATATACCACCGCGTTCTAATTCTTTTAATATATTTTTTAAACCTTCAATACCTTTAGATGTATAAGCATTATCAAGTTCTACAATATATGATTTATAAAATCTACCGCTTCCATATAAATAAGCTATTTCGGCAGCAATTAATTTCATTATCAATGCATAATATGTTTATATGGCAAAAATTAGAATATCAGAATATTATTAGACTTTTCAAATCCATAATCTTCTGCTAATTCTTTTAATTCTTTAAATTTATTTGAATCATAACCTGTGGCCTGTTTAAATAATCTCGTCCAATCTTCAAATAATATTTTTGTTTTTTCATTTTTTGTATTTAATAATTTTGTATAAAGTAATTTTATTGACCTTTTAGATATTTGAGAATTCAACCCAAATCTTTAGCAATTTCTTCTGCACTCAAGATTTTTCTTCTTAAACCTGTTAAAGCTTCTATTAATTTTATAATAGATTATCTTCCAATTTCATAAGGTCCTCTTAATATCCATATTTATTTCTTTTATCATATCTAACAAATGCAATTTTATCACTAATAATTATTCCTAAAAATTTAACATAATTACTTTTGTCTCCAGCTTCAGTGATTATATATTTAATAGCTTGTTCCGTTACTTTTTGAATATCGGAATCTGTTGATAATTTACCAGGGGCTTTGTATTCAATAATAACATGTCCATATAAAGCATCTACTCTCTTACCAGAAGCTAAAGTATATTCATATTTACCTTCAAAAGGTATATTTAATGGTTTTAATATTTTTTCTTCAATGCAATGTAGATGCTCTAATTCGTCAGTTCTTCTTCTGTACGTGCTTGAAGAATTCCATTTCTAATACATATGAATTTGTCATCAATATCAAACTGATTTAGAGAATTTCTATTAGGANGCATAATATTATAATTTATAAATTATTTAAGAATTTTAGATATAGTTTTTAGTATGAAATAATAAGAACGTTATATTAATTTTATTTAACTATTTTCATTATCTTAAATAGTGTGAAAAATATGTCAGTAATTTAATAGTTTTTTGTTTTATTCAAATATACTGGAAGAAGCATAAATACATGCGATGCTAATAAAATTTTACACAAATTCATAATAATGGTAAGATGTCCCTTTTGTGGTTCAGAAGATTTAACATTAATTAGTTCATGGAAATATGGGGCTTTTGATGTATATAGATATAAATGTAATAAATGTGGAAATAAGTTTAATTATTATAAAGGAAAAATTACAGAATTAAAGAACCAAAATCAAAAAACCAAAAAATGAATAAAGAAGAAAATAAAGAAGTTGATTATAATCATGAAGAAGTAGAGTCTTGGTTACAGGAGATTGGTGAAGTATTAGGATATTATACTTATCCTGAATTTGGAGATGAACAATATAGGTTTGATATTGTCTATAAATTGTTTAATAGTGAAAAACAACCACCTGTAGCAGTTTTTGAAGTTGTAGATAGTAATACTGTTGATAACTCTCTTTCAAGATTATTTTATGCATATAGAACTTTTAGACCTGAGGGATTATATTTAAAGTTTTAGATAATAAATATCAAGAAAGGGCAAAGAAATTGTTAGAAAATACATATCCAGAAATAAAGGATAAAGATAGAAATATTAGATGCAAATAAAATAAAAGAATTAAGAGATATATTAAATAAATATGGAAATGAAATAAAGAAATTAAGAAATCTGGGAAAGTAAATATTAAAATCATACACTTTTTAGTCATTTAAGTATTTTATCTTGAGCTATAATTTTTCGTTATATTTTCTATATATGTATAATTACAATTAGTATAATTATGATTATACAAATAATGAAAAATACTAGGAATATATATTTAATAGAAAGTAAATATTCTGATAATATAAATACCAAAAGAAATATTAGAAAATCTAAAGGAAAAATCCGAATACTTAAATTTAGATATAAGAAATAAATACACATAATATTTGCAAAAAGTTTTAAAGAAAGAATTAAAGAAAATAATTTATATTTATTTGATTTAGAAGATTTAGAAAATATAATGTATCGAATATAAGAGTTACATAATTTATTGTTATCAATTATTGAGCTAAATAAATTAGCAATCATACTTATACTAGATATATTTGCTAGAATAATATAATTCTTTTTAAAATAAAATTTTTATTATATCTTATAATGAAGAAAAACTCATCGGCTGATAAATGATGAGGGTCTTGAGCTCAGATTTTTTAATATTTTATTGAACAATTATTAATGGAAGAAGAATTGTATGCAACAAAATATGAACTTTATATTTCGTTAATAATTACATTGATAGTTATTGCAATAATAACGAATACATGAATTAATTTACCATATAAAAACCTATACTACATGTCAACACTGATTATATTAACATTAATTATTATAGATGTTTATGTATATTTATCATATAAAGGAAAAATACCCTTATAAAAAGGTAAAGAAAAAAGATTAATTCTTTTTAGATTTTGCAATATCTAAAGCTCTTATTTTAACTAAATCTTCAATTCTATCATATAATATTGATTCAGCTAACTTATATTTATATTCAATATCTTTATATACTAGATAAGCTTTCTTTATTTGATTATTTTTCATATATTCATCAAATATTTTCTTTCTTTCAACAATATCCTCCAAAATATTTAATATATCATTATCTTTAAATGCCATTATTAATAACATCTTTGCTTCACTATCTTGTATTCTATTAAATAATTTTTTTGCATGTAATCTATACAAACTAATTAACATGGTCAAGTTGTTAATCATATTGTCAATCTTCATAAATTATCATTGATAAAAAAATTTATAAATGAAACTACCTACTTCTCTTAACAGAATCTAGTTCTTCCTTATATTTCTTACCAGGTCCATCGGTAAAATATTTATATACAGGTTCCAATTTATTTGCCAACCATTTTCCAACAGCTTTCTGTAAATCCAATGGATGTATTTTTCCTTCAACCCAATCTTTTCTCAAATCCCATAAATTATTATATATTTTTCTTTCTCCAGTTTTTTCATTAATTATCTCAAATTCAATATCTTTATATGAATCTTTATATAATTCATTAGATTCTTTATCAATTATTTTATATATTTCATTCCAATTTATCTTATTGCTATTCTTTAATTCTTCATATATGTCATAATTTATATTTTTGATATTTTCTATTTTATACTAAATTATTATCATACAAATATTTTATTACCCCATAACCTTCCTGGTCCCTAGAAATTAAATATTCAACTATCTCCCATATTGGATTGAATTCCAATTCTCTTTGAGGACAGAATGCTTTATTTATTTTATCAATAACTTCTAAAGGACTATCATGAACAAATATTGCAGAACCTGGTACAGATTTAGACATTTTTAGTTCAGATAATTCTTCTTTAGCTTCTTTTATATTTCCAGATTTTAATTTTTGGAATGTTTCATACGGTAATTGTAGATTTGTTATTAATTGATGATGTACTGCAATTAAATCATAATTTATTTTATCAGCATATTCAATTGTAATTACATGTGCCTTTCTTAGATCAATTCCAGCATGTGCAATAGTTTATTTTTTGGAATATTATATCTGCGGCTTGCATTAATGGATATATTAAATTTGCAGATGGCATTGATTCTTCGTATTTCCTTCCCATAACTGTAACAGATNTTAGTACCCTATTTAATGTAGTATTTTTTCCAATTTTAATTACTTCTGCCCAATAATCATTATTATATATTTCTGTGCCAAAAATACAAATTTTATTTTATCAGGATCCCCACCTAAAGATTTTATTGTTTGTTTCATTGCTTCAGTAAAATATCCTTTTCCAATTCTTTTAATTACTTCTTGATCCCCACTGCAATGTATTATTTATTACTGAATGCCAATCTGCTAAAAATACTTCTGTTTCTGCAAAATTCATAAAATCAATTAATTTATATCCAGATACAACTGCAGTACCCAAATGAACATATCCAGATATTTCATATCCTATATAATGTCTGAAATTATTTATTTTATTTGCCTTTTCTTCATTCAATACTTCTATTGCTGGCTTTTTCCTAAAAGTAATTTTATAATGTTCTTATGCAACATAATTATTTATAACAAAATTTTTGGCCTTTTTAATACCGATCCATAATTATTAATTCTAAGAAAAATTTATTAATTATACTGAAAATGGTAATGATGAAGGTCCATTTATATAGAAGTTCTTCAATATTTCCCATACTTCAAAGAAATCAAATATTTCATTTTCAACCATCTTTTTTAATATTCTAGCTCTATAATCTAAAATTTTGTATATCTTTCTTTTATCATTTATTTTCATTAATGGTGCAATTTTCTTTTCTAATATATAACTATTATATTTTCCAACAAACATATGTTTATCCTGTACAGAATTCCATGTAAATACGTCTCTAACAGCAACTTTCTTTAATTCTGCAATATATTTTTCTATTTCGTATATATTTGGAACTCTTCTTTCATATCTTCCTTTTACTGTTACTGATGTTGAAATACAGCAATATTTAAGTTATCTATAAATGTAATTGGTATATTTATTGGTTCTTCAGTCAATCTTTCTATTAGTGAAGTTATATTACCTGAGTGGAATGTTGTCATAACTGGATGACCTGTTTGCATTGCCTGGAATGCTACATATCCTTCTTTACCTCTTATCTCACCTATTNNTATATAATTTGGTCTNGATCTTAATGCTGCTCTTAATAAATCATACATAGATACATCTGCGCTTTTTCCGACTTCTCTTGTAATCAATCTTTGCCATATATTATGTGGTATATTTAATTCAGGTGTATCTTCTACAGCATAAACCTTTGCATCTGGTTTAATAAATGTTGACAATGCAATTAATAATGTAGTTTTTCCTGATGCTTTATCTTTAAATATTATTATGTTCATTCCATTTTCAACTGCTAACCATAAATATGCAGCTTCCTCTGGAGAAATTGTACCAAATGGATTAAATTGTGTTATACTTAATGGTTTTGCAGAGAATTTTCTGATTGTAAATGAAGATCCATGTAAAGATATATATTTACCATATATAAAATTAACTCTTGATCCTCTGGTAATATTGCATTAACAATTGGTCTTGTTTCTGATGCAGGTCTATCAACTATTTGTGAATATTTAATTATATATTTATTTAAATCTTCCTCATTTTTAAATTCTCTATTTGTTTTAAGCATTCCAAATATTTTATATACAACATAGATTGGACCTAAACCCAATATGTGGACGTCCTCTAAATAAGGATCTCTTAAAAATGGTTCTAAAAAACCATAACCAAATCTTTCCCTAATTAAGAAATATAATAACTTATCATATTCTTCTTGATTTTTTATATATACTTTATCAGAAAATAATTTTCTTCTTTGAAAATCAATAACCTTATTAAATAGGTCGATTATATATCTTCTTACTTCTTCAATATTATTAAAGTTAATATCCTCTATTGCATATTTAACAATTTTTGTTTGTATTGATCTAATTTTTTCTTTTCATTATCATTAGTTCTGGTTCTATTACATTATATATTGCTTTTCCAGATGGTAATTTATATATATGAATAAATATTGGAT
>NZ_OV100765.1:170017-174938 GCF_920984865.1 Candidatus Nanopusillus massiliensis
ACAGGATATAATATATTAAATACAGTTCTAGATCTAAGAGAAAAATCTAGAGAAGTCATCATTCTGGAGGCCCACATATTTATGATATTTCATTAACATAATTTCTAAGATGTTCATATTTATTCAATGCCTCATCAAATGATTCAGTTATATCATTAGTTATTACTTTTCCATTTTCCCTCTTTATTACATATTCTTCTTTTGTTTCTTGTATTTGTTCAGGCATTATACATATGAAGATATCTCAATTATTAGCCCTATATTTGGCTCTACTCTAAATGGTATAATATGTATTATATATTCCCATTGGATATTTAAACCTCTTTACTTCTATCATTTTTAATAGTGATGATTCTCCAATAGAAGCAAAACCAGAAATTAAATTATATATCTGCAATTCTCCTCATATTTCTTAAAAAAATCTATTTATTTCTGAAGGATTATATCTTAAAATAATTGTTTTATTTAGATTTTTTATTTTACTTAAAAATTCAATTAATCTTATTGAATCCATTTTATCTAACCCATTTATTAATGGATATGATAATGACTCTAATATTATTAACTCATTTTCTAATAGTTTTTTAGATTTTTCTTTTGTTAATTCAAATATTAAATTTTCTCTCTCCTTTATTCTATTAAATAAATTAAGTGTTAGCACCAAATAATAATTTTTGATTTAATAAATAATCTTTTATATCATAACCTAATGATTCCATTTGTTTAATAAAATCTACAACAGATAATTCTGTAGAAATATATGTNNNAGTATGATTATTTGATAATGCTCCATATAATATTCTTTGACATACTAAACTCCTTCCAGTTCCATTTTCTCCTTCAATCATAAATATACCTACCTTTTGGAATTCCTCCCCCAATCCTATTTGAAAATTCATCCCTATCTAAATAAATATCGATGTATTCTACCATTATGGACTAATATAATATAAAGATGATTGGCCAATACAAAATGTTACTCTTAAATTATCTCCAGCATTTACCTGGGTAACTTACATTTAATTCTATTGTATATTGATTTAATACCATGTATGTAAAGTTAACCATTGTATTTCCAACTTCTATGCTATTTATACAATTCAGATGGATTTATATTTTGTACCAAATATAGTATTGAATAATTACCATAATTATTATAATTTACTATATAATTTACTTGACTTCAAATGTTGGATTTGTAATATCTTGATATTTCTTTTGCAATTATTTTTCCTGCTGAAGAATAAAAGTTGAAAAATGTACTTAAAACTAGATATGCGGCTATAAATAAAATAAATAAGTATATTAATTCCTTTATCATCTTGTTATTGGCGATATATATCCTTTTGAATTAGCTCATTATATAGGTCTTTTAACCTTTCTATATTATCTGAACTACTGTATTTGTGCCAATTTTGTTATTATATATAGAATTACTATATGATCCATTGGTAATAATTTTTTATTTTCTCCCTCAACACTCTTTAATCCATACAGATAATACCTTTAATTTTATTTTTATTTTTTCAGTTATCCAATTAATTGATTCATAATAATCTAAAGCATCATCTACTTCTTCTATATTTGATTTTTTAACTAAATATGCTAGCCAACAAATTATAATTGAAGAAACAGTTGGATTATCATCAAGTTTACTTTAAAGGTAATATATTATTTTCTTGATTTTCTACATTATTTTCATTTATAACCTGAACTTTTGGTTCTTCTTCTTTTTCTTCTTCTACAAAAGGATTATAATTTTTTCTAAGCATTTCATATATAGAAAAAACCTTTTCTAAATTATTTTTAATACTATTTATTTCGTTTTGATGGCTTTCTACTGTAGAACTAATACTTGAAATATTGCTTGAAATTTCAGATACTTTATTCTCCAATTCTCTTACACTTTTAGCTAAACCTTCAATGGAGTTAGTAATATTTTTTATTTCAGATATTATAATTTTGACTTACAATATTTTGTTGTGGTATAACATTAATGTTTTGTGTAATTTTTATTATCATTTTTCTTCCTAAATATATTTGAAAATATACTCATACAATTTTTAAATATCCTGAAATATATAAGTTTTATAATTATTGTTGATAATCATTATTGATAATGATAGTTAAAAAGGCAGATTATCTTAGTATATCATCTATAGGTATTGTAATGCATATGTTTGATGATTTTCTTATAGCAAGTAAAAGCGAAAAAAATAATATTGAAAGATAAAATATTGATATAAAAAAATATTATATAGAATCACCAGTTGTTTCTCCATATTTTATAGAATATGATAATAAAATAATTATTAGCTCTAATGCTCCTGAAGAATTAAAGAATATATTAAAGAATTATTTTGACTATAATTGATAATAGAGTATATAGAAAATCTAATAGGAAATATATTTTTAATTGGGAAAAATGGAATAATTTTTTCTCATGGAAAAGAAGAGGATGTAAAGAAAATATCTCAAAAATTATCTTTACCAGCATATAAAATAAAAACAAAATATCTTTTTGGAAGCATATCAAAATTATATAATAATAAATTATTAATAAATAAGGAATTAAGTGATAAAATAATAGAGAAAGTAAAGGAAATTGCAGGTTATAATTTGATAGTGGATCAATTAATTTTGGAAGTCCATATTTAAGATACGGAATAGAAATTAATAAGGAATATTTAATAAGTGGAAAATATTCTACTGTTCATGAAATTGTTAAGGTTGAGGAGTTATTTTCATAGATATTTCATTTATTTTTGCTTTTATTTCATTTACGTCCTGATTTAGTTTATTTATTATGTCATCTATCAATTTTAAAACTTCATCCTTGCTTTTTTCAGTAAATATATTTCTTCCAATATTTATTAATAAGTTTTGGTCATCTTTTATAGATCCTAAACAAATATTAATCCTCCCAAATTTATATATGTATCTTCCTGCTTTTTTAGTTCATTAATAAAGCTTTTTATCAATTCATATTCTAATATCTTATCTTGTATATCTTCCAATTGACTATATAAAAAATCTAATAGTTCATAAGAATTTTCCATTTTTAATATTTTCTATAAATTTCTTTAAATTCTTATCCTTTNTATCATTTTCAACAATTTCTTCAATTTTTAATATTTTTATTTTATTTCTTTTTACTTTATATGCACTTCCAAATAATGAATATATTCTTTCTAAAACATCATTTTCATTTATTCCCAATATTTCTTTTGTAAATTTATATACTACCTTTCTTTTTATCAAAACTCCTTCCTTTTTCTTTAAATTTCATTAAAATCTTTGTTTTAAATATTAATCCTTCAACTCTATATATTTTTACTTCCATCTCTAATTTTTTCGTGATAATGATATATATTCTATGCCTATTTTTTCAGGATTCCTTGGTGGTCTTATTGCTTTTCTTAATATCAATAATCTTTTCTTTGCTCCTATTACTGAACCTTTTAGCATTACATATGTATTCTTTACAATTCCATAACGTGGCCAGCCAGAACTTGGATTTNTTTCATTATAATTATCAGAAATCTTTATTATTAATTTATTATATTCTGTTCTTCTAAAGAATCCATATTGACCTGGCATTGGTGTTGTTGGAAATATTCTTCTCATTCCTCTTGACCCCCTGGCACCTATATGTCTTACAGATTTACTTCTCTTTACTTCTCTATATTGAACTGATATTCCATATCTTTTTACTTCTCCTTGGAGTCCTTTTCCTTTTGTTACTCCAATTATATCTACATATTCTCCCTCATTAAATACATCATTTATTTTTATTTGATTTCCTAATAAATTTTTTGCATAATTAAATATTTCTTTAATATTATTTCCTCTTATAGGTATATCAAATATCTCANNTTTCTTCTTTTTAATTGTGTTAGCCATGGTTGTGTATACACAATCAATTTTATTAATGAAACTTTAATAATAATTGTTCTGCATCTTGAGATCTTTTTCTAAATCTTCAATTGGTTCTAATGTTTTTATTCTTCTTTTAACATGTTCATCAAAATTATTAGAAATAATATCCTTTAAAGATAAGAACCTTTATTTGTATCTTTTTTATATAATCTAATTCCAAGAACCTTTAACGGAGGAGTTTCTATAATTGATACAGGTTCATATTTTCCTTCTTTTGTTAAAATATGNNNCATACCAACTTTATANNCAGCAAATGCAACTGATTGAATATTATTGATCAGAAGGCCAACTCTTTATTATTGGATAGATTCTTTTAGCTCTTACTCTTGGCCAAAATTGCATAGATACTGCTCTAGGCTGATGTCTACCATGCTGTACATTTTTTAATATGTTGTTAAAAACTCTTTTAAATTTTTGAAAAATCTTTTATTTTTAAGGGACCGAAGGCTAGTGGTAGGCTACTGGGTTTGGGTCCCAGGGATCGGCGTTCGAATCCGCGCGGTCCCATTTTTTGACTCCTATCTTTATAATGTTTTTGACAATAATTTTAATACTTCATTTATATTATATATTATAGTGAACATGCAAGGCATTGCTGATAAATGATGAAACATCGATATACAGATGGAATTAAGTATTTTAATTTTTCATAATAATATTTTATAATTGGTCCCGTAG
Organism: Candidatus Nanopusillus massiliensis; assembly: GCF_920984865.1. NCBI lineage: Archaea > Nanobdellati > Nanobdellota > Candidatus Nanoarchaeia > Nanoarchaeales > Nanopusillaceae > Candidatus Nanopusillus > Candidatus Nanopusillus massiliensis. The sequence goes on from NZ_OV100765.1 coordinate 174,635, forward strand.
CTCAGTTGGATAGAGCAACGGCCTTCTAAGCCGTAGGTCGGGGGTTCGAATCCCTCCGGGTCCGCCATTGATTTGAAATTTTAAATGGCAAAGGAGCTTGTTGTAAAGTATTTCCATATGTAAATGAAAATAAATAAGATCCATTATTTGATAATAAATTACTTATAATTGTATCTTCATTTGTACAATTTAATTCAATTTTCACTTACTATTTGAAGGTAAGCGATAATTATTTGTAACTATATTACATGTACCTTGATAACTATTTTGACTATATGTATATGTAACTTTCATATTACTTAGA
>NZ_OV100765.1:174985-175088 GCF_920984865.1 Candidatus Nanopusillus massiliensis
AAGAAAAGTACATATATGATATTTTAAATGATGCAGAATTGGATGATGAAGTNCTCTTACCCAAAAATTTCAAAATTACTTATGGAGGTACAAATAAATACAA
>NZ_OV100765.1:175144-175268 GCF_920984865.1 Candidatus Nanopusillus massiliensis
TCACTCCTCATTATAATAAAATAATTTTATGATATTTTTAAATTTTAGTTTTTTATAACTTTAAAATCTATACAAACCCTATAATTTCCTGGGGCTATATCTCCAACTTTTAATATATTTAATA
>NZ_OV100765.1:175317-175664 GCF_920984865.1 Candidatus Nanopusillus massiliensis
TTGCCCTTTCTTTTATTTTTTCTTCTTCAAAGAATTGATATAATGTATTATTCCATTATTTTTTATTAGAGGTATTGCATATTCTAAAAATGTATGACTTTCCTTTGCTAATGGCATTATAATTCTATCAAAATTTTTATTAAATTTTTCTAAATTTTCCAATTCGCTAATATATCTTAATTTTTTATATTTTATATTTTTTATCATTTCATCATATTCATAAATATATAAATTGTTTATTTCTAATCCATGAATCAATTATATCCTTTATATATTCTTTATCATTTTTTATTATTCCATCTCCATTTTCTAAATGAAATATATATTTTGATACATCCCTTACATCC
>NZ_OV100765.1:175669-175805 GCF_920984865.1 Candidatus Nanopusillus massiliensis
TAATTAATAACATTATTTACCTTATTTATTTTTAAATTTTCTAATCCATATTTTACTGCAAAAGGATTTAATTCAATTGAATATACTATTTTAGCCTTTGAATATTTTGCTATATATATTGGATATACATATACAC
>NZ_OV100765.1:175896-176537 GCF_920984865.1 Candidatus Nanopusillus massiliensis
CTAAAAACATCTACTTTNNATCTTAATCCATATTCAATATTATTCTTTCAGTTTTATTTTCTGTTACAAAATTTTATATTTCGGAATCCTATATNNAGGTAAAACATCTGTTTCTTGTAGTAAAATTGTCCTTATAAATTTGTGTTTTTCTAATATTCTCTTTATATATTCTTCTTCTTCATATTTTAATGGTTTTTTAATTACAGTTAAATCACCTATAATATCATAAGAAATAATATATTTTAAACGGAAAACAATAAAAATATTATTTTTTTATTAAATAAATTTATGCTATTTATTTTTCCTTTCTTTATTTTTAATTTTTCTCATTATTCAAAATATAATGGTTATTCTATCTTTTAGCAAATATTGAAATATATATTAAGGCTTTGGGTACCTAAATTGGTATATATTATTTAAATGTTTCTATGTATTCTGATTACTTTATAAATATTTATAAATAACCTTTTTATAAATTATTTATAAATATTTACCCCGTTCAACCTTTTACTACATATTAGTATTCATTTGAAGTCATAAAAAAATGAAAGATTTTTAAACATTTTATATAATAATATATCATGGCAAAGAAAGGTGAAAAGAAAGAAGAAAAGAAACAGTAAAGATAAAGCATAATATAT
>NZ_OV100765.1:176575-176651 GCF_920984865.1 Candidatus Nanopusillus massiliensis
GCGGGTTTTCATCGGCTTTATCCATATTTTTAATTTTTTATTTTTGGCTTATAAATTTTTATTTATAAATCTATGG
>NZ_OV100765.1:176769-177216 GCF_920984865.1 Candidatus Nanopusillus massiliensis
GGTATTTAGGTTATCAAANGATATTTCCTTATAATTTATAAATTCAAAGAATTTTTCTGAAGAATTTGGTATAAATGGATATAACATTGTATATATAGAAATTAATAATATAATTAAAGATTTAACTAAACTTTTATTATTTTCAGGATTTTCCCATGATTTATTTTCTTGAAATATTTTATTTCCATAACTAGATAATTCTAATATTTTCCNTAAAGCTTAATTAAATTCTCCTTTATCCATATATTTATAATATTCATTTAATGTATTATTTATTGTGTTTATTACATCTCTTTCTAACATTAACATCTATTTTATTATTATAATATTTTCTAACAAAAGACAAAATTCTATGTGTANNATTTCCTATATTATTTACTAGTTCATTATTTATAACAGATTGAAAATCTTCCCATTTAAAATCGGAATCTCTATTATATGGTAAAA
>NZ_OV100765.1:177224-177786 GCF_920984865.1 Candidatus Nanopusillus massiliensis
AGATAGAATCCCAATAATCAGGATCAAGTTCTGATTTAACTAAAGAATCACAAAATATACCCCAATTTTGACTTTTGCTAATTTTTCTATTTTCATATGTTAAATAAGATAATCCAATTACATTATATGGTAAACTATAATTATCCAATTTTGTATATTCAAAGAATTCTTTATAATTATCACTTACATTATGTGTAGATAAAAAAATTGCTGGCCAAAATACTGCATGAAATGGAATATCATCTTTACCTAAAAAGTGGTATAACTTTTCCATTTATCCAAAATTCCCTCCAATTAATATCTAAAACAATTTTTATAACTTTTTTATTTTCAAATAAGAATTTTAATATTTTATATAAATTAAAAAATTCACTATATAATCCCGATAAATATAAAACACTTCCATCTATTTTATATTCCAATTCATATACTTTATTATTTATTTTTATTTTAATTATTTTTCCATTATCTTCTAATAAAGATAAGTCATTAATATTTTCATCNTTGACATCATCATATATATATTCTTCCTTTAATTTTTGTGCAATAAATGATATATATC
>NZ_OV100765.1:177797-178048 GCF_920984865.1 Candidatus Nanopusillus massiliensis
ATCATACCAAACATATAATACTTTATCCTTATATTCTTCAAAATGATTATATAGATTTAATATACTATCNACTTTTGGCCAATTTTCTTCTACAATTTTTAAAATATTTGTGTATTCATCTGTATTTATAGCTAGACCCTCTNCTTTTAATGCATTTATTAAAGAATCAACAAAAGTATCTTTTGAATTAAATGATANTTTGTCAAATATTTTCTTAATTGTTNNTTGCCATAATTCTTTATAAGGAAATG
>NZ_OV100765.1:178134-178247 GCF_920984865.1 Candidatus Nanopusillus massiliensis
CTGTAAATATGTCTTTCTTACTTTCTAAATATTCTTTTATTTTATCCTCTAATTTAGTTAAATTTAAATATAGATGTTTTGTTTTTCTAAATATAATTTTATTTCCAGTAATT
>NZ_OV100765.1:178367-178716 GCF_920984865.1 Candidatus Nanopusillus massiliensis
AGAAATTTATTCCACTCAGGATCATATGGTAATTCAACCTCTTTTTCTACTATATAACCATTTATATATGCTTTAATAAACAATTCTTGTACTATTTTATAATGTAGAGGATGAGTATGACGNTTGACTAAATTGATCAAATGATAGATTAAACCATTTATATACTTCTTCATGTATATTATGAAAAAAATTAACAATTTCTTCTGGTTTTTTATTTCTTTTAATTGCTTCTACTTCTGTAGCAGNNNCAGGATCATCTGTTCCGCATAAATAAAATACAATATTACCTTTTAATNNATTGTATCTTGCAAATATATCTGAGGGTAAAAGACTTCCAGCAATGTGTCCT
>NZ_OV100765.1:178722-179101 GCF_920984865.1 Candidatus Nanopusillus massiliensis
GGTACATTATTTACATATGGTAATGCTGATGTAATTAATACAATATCTTTACTTTCCATAAAATCATTGTTAATTATTATTTTTATAAATTCATGAAGATCTTCTATATCTTCTTTATTCTTTGATACGAAATTTGTATATATTTCAGAATAATGCCTAAATTTTATTATGTCATTCTTATATTTTGGTAAGTTTTTTATCATGAATTGTTTTATATCTTTTACAATATTTCCAATATATGCTTCAAATAAGCTTCTTATAACATCTCTTATAACTAAATATGCATTTTCATATTTTTTTATTTCACTAATATTATCTCTAAACCATTGATATAAATACTTANNNAACCTCTGGATTTTTTGATATATTTGTAAATAAT
>NZ_OV100765.1:179181-179732 GCF_920984865.1 Candidatus Nanopusillus massiliensis
TTAGATAATACTCTTAATAATATTATTCTTTCCTCAGGGAATTTGGAGTTGGAATATAGATTATACATTCTTATATATTCATTTGTTCATCTATGAAACCAATTATATCAGATATAACTTGTCTATCATTATTATTTAATTTTTCCCATTCTTTGAATTTATTAAATGAATCTTTTATTATATTGTAATCATTTAAGAATCCTTGAGTTTTATATGCCAATCTTTTTAACATTAAACTATTATAATCCTTTATTTCTATATTATAATAATTCTTAAATATATCTTTATATTCTTCAAATATTCTTCTTTCTTCTATATTAAAGTAAAATGATATATCATATAATATTGTATATAATATTGATAAAACCAGNNNNTTATCTTCATTTCTATAATATTCAATTAATTCGAATAATTTCTTTAATTTAATTTTATTCATTAATGCTAATAAATAATAATCATAGTAAANTAACAGCCCTACTTAATGATGATATTTTCTTTTCCTTAATTGCATTTCCTATATATTCCAAATTTTCATAATTTGATATATAAAA
>NZ_OV100765.1:179755-179944 GCF_920984865.1 Candidatus Nanopusillus massiliensis
ATAAAATATCTAGGAGCTCTTTTAAGTATAATCTTTCCCTTTGATTTATTGAATAATATATTCATTTTTTCTCCTTCAATATCTAAAAATAAAGGAATTGTCCATTTCTTATTTTCTTTCTTATTATATAAAAATCTTGATTGAGATAAATGTATTACAANNTTATTATAATGTACATTTATTATTGGA
>NZ_OV100765.1:179952-180025 GCF_920984865.1 Candidatus Nanopusillus massiliensis
AGAATTTACAAATTTTTATAATCATTATCTCNTATATATTTCCCGCCTATCAATTCAAATTCTTTAAATAGAT
>NZ_OV100765.1:180036-180215 GCF_920984865.1 Candidatus Nanopusillus massiliensis
AGAATTAGAATATTTATATTTATGTAAATAATTTATTATTGGAACCCTAAATTTATCATATCCTAAATAATTATCTATCATTCTNAATATATTTCCGCCTTTTCCATAACTNATACTATCAAAAATACTCTCAATTTCTTCTTCTTTTTCTACTTTAACATTTATTGAATCTTTATAAA
>NZ_OV100765.1:180221-180468 GCF_920984865.1 Candidatus Nanopusillus massiliensis
AATCTTCAAATTTTGNNNCATATGTATCAACAGCATACATATAATTTGATCCAATATTATTTTCATTTAATAATTCATCCATAGCTGTTATATGCCATATATGTGGCAAAACATTCATTAAGCCAAAGATCATCCCACCATTTCATAGTCACCAAGTTTCCAAACCATTGGTGCCATAACTCATGTGCTACAACTNNNTATTTCTAAATTTCTGTCCATATGAATAATAATCCTCTTTATATAATAG
>NZ_OV100765.1:180501-180847 GCF_920984865.1 Candidatus Nanopusillus massiliensis
TTTCCATTGCCCCAGCAGCAAAATCTGGTATGGCAATTAAATCCAATTTTTGCATAATGGATATTCTATTGAAGAATATTTTTCATAATATTCTAATACTTTTTTTGCCCAATCTAAAGCATTTTCTCCATCCTTAGCTTTACCAATATCAGTAACAATTCTTATTTTCTTATTTTCATATTTATCTTCTAGATAATCAAAAATTTCCTATTCCCAAATATAATAAATATGTAGACATTGGTGGAGTTTTCTTAAATTTTACAATTTTATAATCTTCATTTGTTTCTTCATTTTCTATTTCTGTATTTGATATTACATCATAATCTTTATCTACCTTTACTTCTAA
>NZ_OV100765.1:180853-181071 GCF_920984865.1 Candidatus Nanopusillus massiliensis
TTCTGCTTTAAACTCTNGTTCATCAAAGCATGGGATAAAATATCTTGCAGATGTAGGTTCAAATTGTGTAGTTAATAATAATTTTTTCCTTTACTTAAATAAAATCCAATTAGATCATTTCTTATCTTTCCCCTAAATTTTATATATAATTTATTTTTTCCATAATATTTATTCATAGATTTATTTCAACTGTTTCATTGTCTATATTTCTAAAACTT
>NZ_OV100765.1:181077-181325 GCF_920984865.1 Candidatus Nanopusillus massiliensis
TTATTATCTAACTTTATTAATTCTATTTTTATGTCTTTTGAATGTAAATATATTTTATTTGTAGGTTTATTTATATCAATTTCTATATTTTCTTCTCCTCTATATTCTAAATTATTAATATCTACATCTAATTTTATATANTATTTGATTGGTTTTACATCCTTAGGCAATCTCATAAATATATAAAATATTCCGATATATTTTTAATATGAATAAGGTTTACAAATTGCTGGGCTTTCCAATAACAA
>NZ_OV100765.1:181330-181737 GCF_920984865.1 Candidatus Nanopusillus massiliensis
TTATATAATTATACTCTTTATAGTATATATTATAGAATTGAATGTATCCATCAATATTAAATATAATTGCTTTTTATCCACATTATGCTATAAGATATCCATGGATGTTTATAACATCTATTTTTGGGGATTATGATTTAACACAATTATTCTTTGATGGATTAGCACTGTTTTTTCTTGGTTTCATTATTTGAATATTTATATGGAAATAAAGATCTTTTAATATTATTTTTCTTATCCAGTATCATTGGAAATATATTCTTTTTATTTCAATATTATAATTACCCTCTAGTTAGTGGAATTGGATCTTCTGCTGCTATATCTNNTATATTGGGTGCATGGGGGATATTGAGACCAAAAGAGAAAGTAATAATATTTCCAATAATAATTCCAATCGATATGATATA
>NZ_OV100765.1:181818-182084 GCF_920984865.1 Candidatus Nanopusillus massiliensis
GTGGTACATTATTTGGATTTTTATATGGATATATATTAAAAAAATATAAAGGAAAAACATCAATAGATAATATTTTTGATAATCAAGAAGAGATTTATTTATAATTTTTTGCTTAATAAAATTATATAAATTATAAAGTGTAATTATTAAAATGGAAGCAAAAGTAGAAAACAGAAACGAAAAATTAATAAAGGAAATAAGAACAAAATTGGCTACATTATCTACAAATACACTTTTAAGATATTATGAAGATATTAGATCAAAGA
>NZ_OV100765.1:182114-182446 GCF_920984865.1 Candidatus Nanopusillus massiliensis
CAATATTTATCATATGAAGAATTATTAGATAATGTTGAAAGGGAATTAATATTAAGAGGGTGCTNTAAAAAGGATAAAAAAATTAGATATTAGATAATCATANNNNATCTTGTATATATTTTTTGCCAGTTCTTTTAAATTCATTTGCTTTATATATTTCTCTTCCAACATATATTGAAATGATCATATGATGTAAAAAATGGTAGTCCCTTTAATCTAATATATATTTCATCAACGTTTTCAGATCTAAATTTAAAATCTAAAATTGTATTATTATAACTTCTATGTTCTATAAATGTTTTATTATCTTCATTATATATTATAAAATTACC
>NZ_OV100765.1:182462-182879 GCF_920984865.1 Candidatus Nanopusillus massiliensis
AAAAGACCTTATTCTATATCCATATTTTTCTAATACTTTTTCCATATATTGAAAATCATGTTCATATACATGTGCAGATGATGAAATTGTTGTAACAATTCCCAATTCATATCCTTTATTTGTTCTTTTATTTATTTCATTAACAATATATTCNCCAATTCTAATTAATGCATACATATTTAATGGCCATCCCCTAAACATATCATTACTTCTTATATATTCTGTAAGGTTTAGATATTTTCCCTGAATAATCCCTTCTATAGANNTAACACATGGTGGGTNATTTGAATATATATCTNNATTTGGATTCCATGTAATCATAATTGCTCTTCTTGTTTCTGGATTTTTTGATAATTTATTTATTATATATAATAATTGATTTAAATTACAATAAATTTAGAAATCTTTCTCCATATG
>NZ_OV100765.1:182884-183042 GCF_920984865.1 Candidatus Nanopusillus massiliensis
TCAACACCTTCAGGTTTTTTATTAATAAAATATCCACATAAATGCCTTTTTCAAATTCTTCTAATTTAATAAATTCATCAAATTCTTTTTCTAATTCATATTTTCTTCCATATAATCCTAAACTAACAATTATATTTAATCTTTCTAATTGTTTTTCA
>NZ_OV100765.1:183047-183297 GCF_920984865.1 Candidatus Nanopusillus massiliensis
TTCAGAATCTTTTAAAATTCCAAACATTTTAATTTCTGTTAATNNTCTTACCCATGCATTAAATAATGATTCTTCATATATAAATGCTGGAGGTAATGGAATTATATAATCATAATCAGTTTTTACATTTTCTTTTATTTCAATATCTATTTTTCTTCTAAATATATTATCTGGTTTATAATTAGTTCTGAATTATTTCTTCTAATTTACTTATATTCTTATTCCAAAAATCTTTTCTCATATCTAATTA
>NZ_OV100765.1:183308-183463 GCF_920984865.1 Candidatus Nanopusillus massiliensis
ATTTAAAATTTCTTTTATTTCATCATAAACTAAATATACATTATATCTCTTTAGTCTTTCTTTATCTTTATTATTAAATATATCTATAAAANNNTGACCAGATTGTGTTAGATCCGGTCCATATAGAATTATTTTATTTATCTGTGGATTTTCTC
>NZ_OV100765.1:183470-184088 GCF_920984865.1 Candidatus Nanopusillus massiliensis
TTGAATTAAATATTTTATTCCATTGATTGTATATAGTGTTCCAATTATATTTACCTTATTTTTAACATTTTCAGGTAATGAATTATATATAAAATCCTTTTTTGCCCACAATGTTGCTATAGAAATATTGCTTTTTGGATTTACAATTAAAATATCTTTTTCTAACATATAGATAATTTTTTATTTTTTCTTATAAATTTTCTTTTTTATCTATTATCCCCAAATATAATAAATTTTTTACATTCTTTTTGTTCATTTTATAACTTCTATATTGCCAATAGAATATAAATAATATTGAAATTATTCAAATATAAATGGAAAGATCTCCAAATGTTACTTATTAAAAATGTAAAATATTATAGGAATCTATAGATGTTAACTGTATTATTATAATATTCCGAATAGGATTATGAATGNNNTTAGTATTATATACATTTTTTCTACAAAAATTTTTCTACAAAATGATAATTGATAAAATATTCTTGGAAAAATTTTTAGAATAAAAACCTTAAAAGATTTTTAAATAAATTATTTAGATGGAAGACCATATAGATTTTGAAAAGCCCAAAATATTAGGGATTNNNGATAAAGTACCAGAATTGGTAATAAAAGTATACG
>NZ_OV100765.1:184163-184534 GCF_920984865.1 Candidatus Nanopusillus massiliensis
TTCTATTATCCAGCAGATTTTNNATTTGTATGTCCAACAGAATTAGAAGATCTAGCAGAAAAATATGATCAAATAAAGAAGGAAGGGGCAGCAGNNNTAGCAATGTCAACTGATACTGTATATACACACGTACCATGGCATGCAACAGAAAAGCTATTAGAAAATGTTAAATTTCCAATGAGTGAAGATCATACAGNNACAATAGCAAAGATGTTCAATATATATGATTATAAATNTGGAGTAGCATACAGAGCATCAATAATAATTGATCCAGATGGAACTATTGTAGGAATAGAAGTAAATAATNCAAATGTAGGAAGAGATTCTGATGAATTATTGAGAAAAATAAAAGCATTTAAATATGTAAGAGA
>NZ_OV100765.1:184556-184792 GCF_920984865.1 Candidatus Nanopusillus massiliensis
AGCAAAATGGGGCAAAGATGTAAATATAACATTAAAACCAGGAGAAAGCTTAGCAGGAAAAGTATATGAATATTACAAAAAGAGCGAATAAATTATTTATTTTTTAATAGTTCTTCAAAGANNNTATCCTAATTGGTTCATATACTCTTTTATAAAATTCTTGTTGATCTAAAAGAACTTCTTTTGGAAACTTCTTTATATATTCTAGTTGCAAATTTNNATGCAGTATTATAATC
>NZ_OV100765.1:184858-184976 GCF_920984865.1 Candidatus Nanopusillus massiliensis
TCCTATATGAAAATATCCTGTATTTTTCATTTTAGGTGCTTCTTCATTTCCAATGTTTATTAATTCTATTTTTTCACCTTCTTTTTCTTTAAAATATGGATGAAATATTTTTTCTTTA
>NZ_OV100765.1:185040-185106 GCF_920984865.1 Candidatus Nanopusillus massiliensis
AAAGCTCTTTGCTTTATTTATGTACATTATATAATAGATAATATCTTGCTGCAAGTAATAATCCCA
>NZ_OV100765.1:185115-185252 GCF_920984865.1 Candidatus Nanopusillus massiliensis
ACTCTCTCCAACATTTCCAAAATTTTCTCTTTTTATTGTTACTTTTTCTTGTCTTAATGTCCTCTTATTTAAATAATTTACAATATAGCTTTTTGTTTCTTTTATAGCTATTTACTGCTAAATAATCTCCTTCTCCT
>NZ_OV100765.1:185257-186173 GCF_920984865.1 Candidatus Nanopusillus massiliensis
ATATTCTCTCCATTTTTCACTATGTTTAAAATTCTTATAATTTGCCCATGATAAATCAAAATTTTGAATATCATTTGGTATCAAATACTACACATACATAAAATAAAAATCTATGAAATGATAAAGGTACTGTAAATACTCTTTGTATATCTATCTTATTTTCAACTTTGNNTTCTCTTGATTTTCCCCTTGCTTTTAATATTTCTTTTTCTAAATCATCCTTTGCTTTCTTTAATATAAAATCTACAATTGCAAATGCAATATTTAATAGATGATATTTATTTAATATAGTTTCTGAGAATGATTTTTCATTGATATGTACATGTATTCCTCTTCCACTCCATTTTAAATATACAGATTTATATATTTTATATTTTTCTAAATATGAAACAATTATTTCTGCAACATTTTTTATTATATCAAAATCTTCTAATAGTCCCATCAATATCAAAAATTGCTGATACATTATTTTATTTTATTTTATCTTTTAATTTATCCTCAGAAATTTGATTATATAAATTTATTGTNGCATAAATTGTTCTAAATTTTAAATAAGAAAATTTTGTAAATAAGGATTTGTATTCATCCTCATTTTCAATTTTTAGTGGATTTTTATCTTTATCATATCTTATAAATACTCTTTGATCCAATCTATTTCATTCTAAGGCAATCCATCTATTTTTTGAATAATCAATAAGTCTCTTTTATAACATATTCATTCATGTAATAATTTTTTATTTCAGACACATTCTATCATAATAATCTATAAAATTTTTTTTAATATATATTTTAAGTAATCTNGTCTGAAGAATTTATTAAAAAATAATTACTAAATTAGATTATATTCATTGGCCTTTTTCCATTTATTATTATNNNATCTTGTCCATTTATATTATTTGTTTGATTATTTCCTATA
>NZ_OV100765.1:186181-186422 GCF_920984865.1 Candidatus Nanopusillus massiliensis
CCAATTTATTGTATTATTCCAGCTCCAATTGTTCCATTCCCAATTTTCAATTTCTCTTTTAAAGTGTTCCATATGTTCTTTAATAAATTCTTCTTCATTATGTTCTCCTATATTTCTTATTACTTCCCAATTATAGTTTTCTAATAGATATTGAGTATCCAATAGTGCAGATATATTTCCATTCATAACTTCTTGTATTGTTAATGTTAATGTTTGATTTANNNNTGGTAATATATTACAT
>NZ_OV100765.1:186526-186635 GCF_920984865.1 Candidatus Nanopusillus massiliensis
TTAAATTTAATGTTTCATTTCTGAACATTTCAAGAACATTTTCAATTTCCTGTTTTAATTCTTCTTCTTCTTGTGTTATATTTACATTATTATTTACTACCATTGGTAC
>NZ_OV100765.1:186692-186791 GCF_920984865.1 Candidatus Nanopusillus massiliensis
GTGTTTGATGTTATATTTACGTATAAATAATTTTGACAAGGTACTGGCTGTTGAGTATTACTATATATTTCATAAGATATATTTAATGAACTTAATTGA
>NZ_OV100765.1:186800-186889 GCF_920984865.1 Candidatus Nanopusillus massiliensis
TTTCCTAAGGAAGAGCTTGCTGCCAGTAAATATAACTACATTGGTTGTATTTAATTTTTCTAATGCATATAATGTGCTCTCAGGTAATA
>NZ_OV100765.1:186904-187043 GCF_920984865.1 Candidatus Nanopusillus massiliensis
ATTAATATTGGTTCATCAGTTGTCTTCAGCATATTCAGCAGCCTCAGTAACTANTTGTAATTTATCAGGACTTATATGTTCATTAACTAAATCTCTTGTAATTAATACTGCACTACTAGAACTATTCCAGAAATATAAT
>NZ_OV100765.1:187130-187414 GCF_920984865.1 Candidatus Nanopusillus massiliensis
AATTTGATATTACTACAAGTCCTCCTATTATTATTACATTTGTTACATTATCATTTATAAGCATTTGTACTGTATTATTTAATTAACCATTGGATTTTGATATACTATATATACTGGTAATTTGTATATATGTCCTACTACATTTGCTACCAAATAATCTGCATATGNNNNATTTGTGACTAAAATGACTGTAACCATAAATATTAATTAATAATAAATAATTTAAATATTATTTAATATTTTCTCATAAACTTCTTTCTCATTATTAAAAGTAAATCCTGCAG
>NZ_OV100765.1:187432-187779 GCF_920984865.1 Candidatus Nanopusillus massiliensis
CCATTAAGTAATTTTGTTATTTCACTTACATCTTCATTATTTAATGTCCTTATTTCTCCCTTTCTTGGATTTTTCATATAATGCTANTACAAAATCCGGATTATCTCTTATTTTTTCTTTTATATATTCTAAAATATAATTTGATGGTATATATTTTATCCAATTTTATTATATAAATCTTATATTTTTTGTTTATTATTGTTATATTTTTATCCAAATTTTTGTATATTTCATTTAATTCTTTTCTAAATCTTTTTATAATATTATAATCAATTATTTCTTTAATATCTTTGTTTAATAGATTTTTTGCCATTGATATAAAATATAAATCATATGATTTTGGATAA
>NZ_OV100765.1:187786-188134 GCF_920984865.1 Candidatus Nanopusillus massiliensis
TTATTGATACTATATAATCTACAAAATCCTTTTCTATATCATCTTTTATTTCTCCAGAANNNATGTCATCAATAATATTTAAATATTTGAATTCTACATTTAAATATTCAGATAAAACCCTCGCAGCAGATTTATAATTTGTTAAAAAAAGCAGTTANNNTAGATTTAATTTCATTAAAATTTTTTTCATGATGATCTCATCCAATAAACTTTTTTAAAATATGAAGATAAATATATTGCTTCTTGATTTGTTGCAATATCTGTAATATATAATTATTCTTCTTTATCATTATTTTCTATTACCTTTATTAATGTATTATTTATTAATCTTGGGCTTGAAAAATAAAC
>NZ_OV100765.1:188152-188499 GCF_920984865.1 Candidatus Nanopusillus massiliensis
ATTTCTTTATATAATATTGACAAGCAAGCTATTCCATCTATATCCCAATGAGAATTGCAATCACTTCTTATATTCTTCTTCAAAAATCTTTTTAATTCTTTCAGCTTTCTTTTCTCCAATAATATTTTCTAAATCAGTTTTATTTGCTAAAAAAATGTTCTTTAATGATTTAAAATTTTCTAATAATTTTAATGCTAAGTTTTCTCCAATACCTGGTCATAGATTTTAATATTTCTAATTTAACTTCATCAAAATCTTCATAATTTTTTACTTTTTCAGGTATATTTGGGAATTTGATTATAATTTTTTGCCAATAAATATAAATAATTTGCTGTTTCCAAAAAATC
>NZ_OV100765.1:188508-189105 GCF_920984865.1 Candidatus Nanopusillus massiliensis
TATAACTGGTATTTTATATTCCAAAATTATTTTTAATATCAATGTGCTTATGTAACTTATTGAAATATTTGTATCTATTCCAAAATTACTTCAGTTCCTTCCAATANNNNTATAGATTTTTTATCCTTCAATTTTTCTAATTGCTTATATAACCTTCCATCTNNTATAGAATTAATGAAATCTAATATATTTTTTCTTTCAATTATTGATTAACTAGTTCTATAATNNNNAACATCTAAATTTTCTAATTTTATTAAAATATCTGTATTTGATAAGGTCTTGTANNACCCCAGATTCTTTTTCTTTATAATCTACAATAATCATAGGAACATTTGATTTTGTATTAATTACATTAGATGAACTTATCTTTTTCTTGAGAGGTCTGACTACCTGAAAGATACTTAAATATTCCTCCAGATTTTTCAACACTTTCAGTCATCATTTTATTATTTATATTATTTTCCTCTATATTATTATTTATTTTTAGATATTTTTTTATTCTTTTAATTATATATAACATCTTTTTTTCTTTCTTTCTTGAAACCCAGTAAAATCTTTCATCCATTGTATTCTTTGTAACTAATATTATTACTTCCC
>NZ_OV100765.1:189142-189756 GCF_920984865.1 Candidatus Nanopusillus massiliensis
TATATCTAATTTCAGATGCTACAGGCTCATAAAATACTACAATATCAACTTTTGGAATATCAATACCTTCTTCTCCAACTGATGTTGATAATAGTATATTGAATTTACCTTCANNNAAATCTTTCAATAATTTTATTTGTTCGCTTCTACTCATTTCTTTTTTTCCAACAAATTTTTCAGCTTTTATATTATTCATATCGCAATATTCCTTTATTCTATCTAAAGTTTTCCTTATTTGTGCAAATACATTATTTTTTTATCTTTATTTTCCTTTAATATTTCTATTAATTTTAATAATTTTGGATGCTCAATATTCTTGTTAATATATTCATTTGCTAAATATATTGCTTTCTTTATTCTTATATCACTTAAAATTTCTAATCAACTTTACTTTTTCTTATATCATTTTCAATATCTTTAAAATAGCTTATAAAAGTATATAATGTTTGTGTTTCTAAAAATTCTAATGCAATGATATATTTTTAATGTTTCAGATAATAGTTCTACTATTTCTCTCAATCTATAATCTCTTCCTCTTATTTCTAAATTCTTTTTAATTTCTTCTATCCATTTTAAAAGATCTTTTTTACCTTTACTAATATCAATTGATGGAT
>NZ_OV100765.1:189765-190201 GCF_920984865.1 Candidatus Nanopusillus massiliensis
TTATTTTTGATATTCTCAAATNTATTGCCTTTATTATCAAATCTCTAATATTATTTAATTCATTATTCAATTCTACATCTATTCTTTTAATTTCAATACCAGTCATATATTTTTTAATATCATTTTCTTCTCCAGTTCTTATTTCAATGTTTTTTATATATAGATTATTTATTACTTCTTCTATTCTTTCAATATTCCAACCTGGAGAAGCANNNAGTCCAATTATTCTATAATCCTTTGCCTGTTCTACAAATTTTTTTGCAATAAATGTATATGAATATTTTTTAACTGCTCTATGTGCTTCATCAAATATTATTGTTGATCCATCATAGAATGTTATCCTTCCACTTATTAAATCATTTTGTAAATGTCTGTGGTGTTACAAAAATTATTTTTCCTTGTTTATATAAATAATTTCTTCTCTCCTGTTGAACAT
>NZ_OV100765.1:190282-190932 GCF_920984865.1 Candidatus Nanopusillus massiliensis
TTGTTGGAGCTAAAAAATATATTTTTTTATCTGGAAATAATTTTAATCTTTCAATAATAAGAAAAAAGGCAATAATTGTTTTTCCAGTACCTGTTNGTTATATAACAAGTGTATTTTCTCTTAAACATGATTCTAATATATTTTTTTGATATTCTCTTAAATCTATAGAAGGCATAATATAAAAATATTAAAAAAGTTTTTATTTATTTATGAATTCTGTAATTTTCTTTTGTACATCGTTTTCACTAAATATATTAAAATAATCTTTGTATTTTTCAACTATATTCTTATCAATATCTCCTATAACTATTATATTGATTTTTCCTTTTTTTCTATATTTTTCTTTATATTTTTTTAAAGCTTCAAATATAGATTCAAGATCATTTATATCTTTTGTATAATTTTTTTATATACCAAATTAAATTATCATTACCTTCTAAAGCATATATTCTTAGTTATTTTTATTACTAAACTGTATCTCAAAATATATTTATATTTTTGGATAGTATAAAGTTTGTATTCCATAATCTGTAAAATGAGTTCTACATCCATTATTCTATTTCTAATATTTTTTCTATTTTTGGTAAATTATTTTTATAAAAAGAGGAAATTTTTCTTATATCATAATAATACCATAAATCTGATTTTGA
>NZ_OV100765.1:190939-191167 GCF_920984865.1 Candidatus Nanopusillus massiliensis
TTAAATAATTCTATTAATTATTTTCCTTTCATCCTTATCTAAATTTAATAAAGTAATATTATTTCTAATATCATTTCATATATCCTCATCATATAATCTTCCAACATATATGGGTCCTAATTTAATTAAATCATTATTACATACTTTACATTTCCCATTTTCTAAAGATTTATATCCACAATTTTTACAATAATATATTTCTTTTATATTTTCCATTAAATAATTTAT
>NZ_OV100765.1:191259-191459 GCF_920984865.1 Candidatus Nanopusillus massiliensis
TAATCTCTTCATTATTATATATTTTNNNNAATTTCTTAACCCAAATTCTAAATAAAAATCTGTTTTAATTCCTATTGTATTATATTTTCTAAAACAGGATTTTGGTTTTGATCCAGATAATGATGAAATATCTGTTGCAGTAAGTCCAGCAATTCCATTATTTTTTAATGCTTTTGATAATAATTCTACAAAACCTATTG
>NZ_OV100765.1:191466-191637 GCF_920984865.1 Candidatus Nanopusillus massiliensis
AAATGTATCTTTTTCAATATAATCAAATTTATATGTCAATAATATTTCTCTACAATCTTTATTTGATATAATTATTCTTTCATCATTTTCCAAATTATTAATCTTTAAATTTTCTTTTATATTTTCTATTGCTTCTTTTTTTATATCATTTATATATATTTTATTTACAAC
>NZ_OV100765.1:191674-192279 GCF_920984865.1 Candidatus Nanopusillus massiliensis
TCCAGTAGCAGCCATACAATCTAGAATATCGAATTTTTTCTTTATTATATTATAATAAGATTTTAATATTATTATTCTAAAATCTCTATTTATTTTCATTAAAGGGTTATAAAATACTGGTAATTTTGATGATAATTTCTTTAAAAAATCAGGATTTAAAGTATTATTGCCTTTCCTTCATTCATCAATATCTACAAATATTTTATCTTCTTTTTTAATTATTCTTATACTTAAATCTTGTTGGTGGTTTTTTAATTCCCCTAGACCAAATATAATTATTTAATCTTACAGATAATAAAACATTTTTTGATTTATATCTTTTCATTATAGTTTCCCTTATTACTCTTGCTGCCTTTTTTGCTCTTCTTTTTAATGGCNNTTTTATTATCCATTTCCTTATATTTATTTTTATATGAAATTCTTGGATACTTTCTTTCTTTTCAATATTTCTCTTAAGTTTGTTGAACTTGTTGATTTTGTTGAAATTTTCTGTTTGTTGTAATTGAGTTTCTTAAGGCATTATGATATTTGAATAACAAAATTTTATAAAGTTTGATTTTTATTTTTTCTACAGTTTTTATATTTTCTTTTGCAATTCTAAGCAT
>NZ_OV100765.1:192386-192817 GCF_920984865.1 Candidatus Nanopusillus massiliensis
ATCTACAAAATCTTTAAACATTTTATATAAATATTTTCTTTCTTGATTATTTATTAATTTAAATACTTTTCTTNNNGGATTATTTTTTGAAATAAATAATTCATACAATATTATTGCCGCAGAATGGGTTATATTCATTATTGGATATTCTTCACTTGCAGGAATTTTAATTATTCCATCAAATTTATTTAATTCTTCATTGCTAAAACCTTTAGATTCTCTTCCAAAAAATATACCAATCTTTCCATCATATTTATATATAGAATTTGCAAATTCTCTACGAGTTAAAGGATTTCTTAATACTTCNNTTACCATCTTTGAAGAAACTCCAGTTGTACCATAATTTATATCAAATAAATCAATTACCTCATCTAAATTATTGTATATTTTCATATTCTTTATTATTTCCCATCCTTTTTCTCTTGCAACAA
>NZ_OV100765.1:192823-192965 GCF_920984865.1 Candidatus Nanopusillus massiliensis
CTTTATCTCCATAAGGATTTACCTTAGGATTTACTAATATTAATTTTTTAAAATCAAAATTTTCCATTTCTCCTGCCAATGCACCTATATTATCCTCAGATTCTGGTTCTACAAATACAATATAAAAATCAATCATGGTTCC
>NZ_OV100765.1:192988-193062 GCF_920984865.1 Candidatus Nanopusillus massiliensis
TTAATACAGCTTCTTTTACATTTTCAATATTTAATAATTGTTTTATATATCTAGCAATACCAAATCCAAATCCA
>NZ_OV100765.1:193076-193205 GCF_920984865.1 Candidatus Nanopusillus massiliensis
CTCCATATTTAAAGAATTCTAAATAATATTTAAAATCATCTGGATTTAATCCTTTTTCTTTTATTTGTTCTAATAATATTTTATATCTATGTTCTCTTTGAGAACCTGGTAGAAATTTCCAAACCATTA
>NZ_OV100765.1:193211-193852 GCF_920984865.1 Candidatus Nanopusillus massiliensis
AGATCAAAGCTTTTTGTTGTTATCATTCCATTTTTCATTGGTTCTCCCTTCATATGATAAAATGGTCCTGCAGTCCAGGGCCANNNNATTATAAATACAAATTCATTATCATATGTTTTTTTAACATAATCTCCCAGAATTTTTTCTCCTTCAGCATATTAAATCTACATTTTCTTTTATATTACTTTTTCCAATAATTTCGTATACTTCTTCCATTTTTATTTTTGGAATATTTTCTGGAATAAATACATCTACATTATAATATTTCTTTATTTCATCTTCAAAATTTTCTTTTATTTTTTTATTTGTATATTTTACAATTTCTTCCAAAACTTTCATTACAACATAATGTGAACTTATATATCCAATTTCTACATCAAAAGATGTAAATTCAGTTAAATGACGTGATGTAAAGGAAGGATCTGCCCTAAAAGCTGGTGCAATTTCAAATACTTTTTCAAATCCAGAACATATTGCCATTTGTTTATAGAATTGTGGAGATTGTGCTAAATAAGCTTTTCTATTAAAATAGTTTAATTCAAAAACTTCTGCTCCTCCTTCAGAAGCTGGCACTTATTATTTTTGGAGAAAATATTTCAATAAAATTATTATTATATAAATATTCTCTAATAAATTCTACT
>NZ_OV100765.1:193860-193930 GCF_920984865.1 Candidatus Nanopusillus massiliensis
CGTTAGTTTAATTATTAAACTTTTCTTTGGATCCCTAAGATCAATCCATCTATAATTCATTCTTTTTTCG
>NZ_OV100765.1:193962-194518 GCF_920984865.1 Candidatus Nanopusillus massiliensis
CCGCAGGTTCACTAATTAAATATATTTCCTCAGCAACAACTTCCTTATATTTTTTTGCAATTCCTTTAATATATTTTCCTTTAACTACTATAAATGTATGTAAAGAAAATTCTTTGATAAATTCTAAATCATTAAATATATCTTTTTTTATTGTTATTTGAGCATCTCCAGTTTATCTTGAACTATAGGAAATGCTCTATCTCCAATATTTTTTATATTTACTATNCATCCTGCTAATACAACTTCTTCATTAATTCAATTTTTTCAAGCTCTCCCATATTTATCTTATTTTTTAATAATTCAAAGCCTCTGTTATAATTATACTATGTCCATAGAAAATTTAGTATAAATAATTACTTTAAATTTTTCATTTTTATATCAATCTTTGCATGTAANNNTTTATATATTATTGTCAATTTTTCTTCATAGCTTATATTTTTTCTTAGAAACTATACTCATAAAAAAGGGAGATATTTAATTTCAATATTTTTTAATTTATCTAAAAATAGTTTATATATTTCATTAAAATTATCATTAATTATTTTTTCTATTTCAA
>NZ_OV100765.1:194523-195092 GCF_920984865.1 Candidatus Nanopusillus massiliensis
AATTTATCATATTCTACAAATCTATTAAAGAATTTCTTAGTATAATAATCTACTACAAATATTGGTTTTTCAAATGAATATAATATTATTGCATCAAATGTTTCTTTTCCAATTCCCTTTATTTTTAATAATTCTTCCCTTATTTTATTTATTTCCAATTTAGAAAAATTATCAATATTTTCATAGTTTTCTAATATATAATTAGATAAATATTTTAATGTTTAAGCTTTCTTAATCTAAATGGAACTTTTATATCATTAATAGCTAAATTATTTATATTTTCTAATCTAAATATAAAATTTTTTGATTTTAAATATTCTAAGTTTTTCTCTACTANATTCCATTTTGTATTTTGAGTCAATATTGCTCCTATAANTATTTCTACTCTCCAATCCCCCTTATTTTTATTATGATAATTTATATCTACCGGCCACGAAAATTGAAAATCCATTTCTTTAATTAAATTTATAACAGATTTGTACATTGCAGTATAATGATATTAGTAGATAAAAAAATTAAGGAATATATAAAGAATGGAAAAATAAAGATTGAACCATTTGATGAAAATA
>NZ_OV100765.1:195163-195290 GCF_920984865.1 Candidatus Nanopusillus massiliensis
AGTTATAGATGTAAAAGATTATTATGATGATATATATACAAGAATAGAAACTAAAGATTATATAATACATATAGGAAAATATTCAGATCTTTATATATTGAAAAATGATAATGTTCCAATAACTAAT
>NZ_OV100765.1:195421-195510 GCF_920984865.1 Candidatus Nanopusillus massiliensis
TGTAGATCCTGGATATAAGGGATATTGAANNNTAGAGATTATTAATGTAAATAAATGCTCCAATTAAAATATATCCAAAAACAAAGGTT
>NZ_OV100765.1:195553-195674 GCF_920984865.1 Candidatus Nanopusillus massiliensis
TATGATAAAAGAATGGGATCCAAATATTTGAATGAAAAGGGTGCTAAGGATCTTTAATATCAAAAGACTTTAATAATAATTTTTAAACATTTTTTATAAGTTATGAAAAAATGGTAAAAAG
>NZ_OV100765.1:195682-195807 GCF_920984865.1 Candidatus Nanopusillus massiliensis
CTACTAATATTTATCTAAGAAAATTGATAAATTTGTTAAAAAAGGAAGGAAAGAAAAATAATAGTAAGCTTTGGTTATATGACTGAACTTCTAAGTANNCCAACAAGAAAAAGAGTTGAAGTAAA
>NZ_OV100765.1:195913-196198 GCF_920984865.1 Candidatus Nanopusillus massiliensis
AGATATTCATTAAATGCAAAAGAAAAACTGGAAAAGCCTGGTATTAAAATATTAACAATAGAGGACTTATTAAAGGCAAATCCAAGAGGTTCAAATATAAAAATAATAATATGATAGCAATAGGAAGAAAATATATAGATGCAACAGATTCTATTTTAGGTAGATTGGCATCAGAAGTTGCTAAATATTTGTTAGAAGGATATGANNTATATTATATTTAATGCTGAAAAGACTGTTTTGGTTGGAGAATGGAATAGTTTAATTAAATATTGGAATCATAAAGTA
>NZ_OV100765.1:196231-196426 GCF_920984865.1 Candidatus Nanopusillus massiliensis
TTATCCTAAAAGACCAGATAAAATATTAAGAAGGATAATTTATGGAATGTTACCAAAAAATAAGAGGGGGAAAGATGCNCTTAAAAAAGTAAAAGTATTTTTAGGATTACCAGAAGAATTTAAAGATGTAAAATTGGAAAGGNNNNAAGAATCATTAATTCAGAATAGATTAAAGGTTGGAACAATAAAGGAATA
>NZ_OV100765.1:196431-196635 GCF_920984865.1 Candidatus Nanopusillus massiliensis
ATTTAGGTGATATATCAAGGCAAATTGGTGGAAAATTTTAAAAATATAGTATATAAATTTATATAACATGACAATAATAGTTACAGCAAAAAGAAAAACAGCAATTGCAAAAGCAGATATAGATGAAGGTAATGGTAAAGTTACAATAAATTCTATTCCATTACAAGTATATGAACCATTCTTAGCAAGATTAAGAATAAGTGA
>NZ_OV100765.1:196658-196812 GCF_920984865.1 Candidatus Nanopusillus massiliensis
GATTATATTTCAAAGGTAAATATAAGAGTTAAAATAAAAGGTGGTGGATANNNGGGAAAAGCCGATGCAGCCAGNNTAGCTATTGCAAAAGGTTTAGTAAAATATTTTGATGATGATAAATTGAAATTATTATATTTACAATATGATCCATATA
>NZ_OV100765.1:196890-197188 GCF_920984865.1 Candidatus Nanopusillus massiliensis
TATAGATAAATTTATTCAACTTTTTCAACTTCTACTTTATTTTCAGTTTCTCCCTCTGTTGTTTCTTTCTATCTTTTTCTTCTCCTTCTTTTTCTGATGTAGATATTACGGAATATACTGCTTTTGATATTATCCAAATCACTCCCATTGCTTTAACTAATTGATGTGGAGCAANTATCCCCTTAATTCCTTTTTTAGATAAATGTGACTAATACTCTTATTTTCCATCCATATATTTTATTATCACTTATTATTGCATCTTCAACTTCTCCAAAGAAATCTCCATCTTCTGTGTATA
>NZ_OV100765.1:197201-197316 GCF_920984865.1 Candidatus Nanopusillus massiliensis
TGGTTTCAGATATCTTTCTGATGTTCAATACCATAAAATAAAATAAATTATTGAATAATTTAAATTTTTTCATGATTTAATTTTAAAAGGTGAAATGATATTATGAAATTATGGC
>NZ_OV100765.1:197411-198758 GCF_920984865.1 Candidatus Nanopusillus massiliensis
TAATGAAGCTATGAAAGAGCTTGGACTATAAGAATTGGAGATATTGTTGAAATTGAAGGAAAGAAAAAAACAGTTGCAATTGCCCAATTATTACCTCCACAAGATTATGGTCTTGGAATAATTAGGATGGATGGTATTATAAGAAAAAATGCAAATGCTATATTGGGAGGATATGTTACTGTTAGGAAAGCTAATGTAAGAGAAGCACAAAAAGTTGTATTAGCTCCAGCAGCAAAGGGAGTTATATATCAATTTAATACAAGTTATATAAATTCTATAAGAAGATTACTAGATGGAAGACCAGTTGTAAAAGGAGATAATATTGTTATATTGACAGGATATAGAAAAAAATTTGATTTATTAGATTAAGAAGTGGATTTTCAATATTTCCAGATCTAATTNNNNCTTTTGGATTTTCAAATNNNCTTAAATTTAATGTTATAAATGTAGTTCCAAAGGGTGCGGTAGTTNNNACTAAAAATACAGAATTAGAAATATTGCCACATGCTGTAGAAACAAAGGGAGAAATACAGAAGTTACTTATGAAGATTTTGGTGAAGGAAGAAATTGTTCAAAAGGTGAGAGAACTTGTAGAATTACCATTAAAGTATCCAGAATTATTTGAAAAACTTGGTAAGAACCTCCAAAAGGTATATTATTATATGGTCCTCCAGGTACTGGTAAAACATTATTAGCAAAGGCAGTTGCAAAAGAAAGTGGAGCATATTTTATTGCAATAAATGGTCCAGAAATTGTATCAAAATATGTTGGAGAATCTGANAAAAGATCAGAGGAGAATTTGAGGAAGCAAATAAAAATGCGCCTTCAATAATATTTATAGATGAAATTGATGCAATTGCACCTAAAAGAGAAGAATCAATTGGAGAAGTTGAGAGAAGATTAGTAGTTTAATTATTAACATTAATGGATGGATTAAAATCAAGGGGTAAAGTAATAGTTATAGCAGCAACGAATAGACCAGATGCTGTAGATCCTGCATTGAGAAGACCTGGAAGGTTTGATAGGGAAATAGAAGTTCCTGTACCAAATGAACAAGGGAGATATCAAATATTAAAAGTCCATACCTAGAAATGTTCCTCTAGAAAAAAAAGAAGGAGATAAATTTATATTCTTGTCTGAGGAAGAAAAAGATAAATTAATTAAAAAATTAGCTTCAATTACATATGGTATGTATCTGCAGATCTTGCTGCTTTAGTAAAAGAAGCTGAAGAATGCTTANNNNAAGAAAATTACCAGAAATAGAAAAATATGAAAATAATATACCACAGGAAATTTTAGATCAAATGGTTGTTACTGAGGAAGATTTTATGAATGCATTAAAAGTTG
>NZ_OV100765.1:198764-198910 GCF_920984865.1 Candidatus Nanopusillus massiliensis
CATCTGCAATGAGAGATAGTATTAGTAGAAGTACCAAAAGNNAGGGGGATGATGTTGGTGGATTAGATAAAGTAAAATTAGAATTAAAAGAAGCTGTTGAATGGCCAATAAAAAATAAGAAAATATATGAAAAGATTGGTGTTGAA
>NZ_OV100765.1:199015-199211 GCF_920984865.1 Candidatus Nanopusillus massiliensis
GTCCAGAAGTATTTAGCAAATGGTTTGGAGAATCTGAAAAAATGATTAGAGAAATATTTAGGAAAGAATATACAAGCAGCTCCAGCAATCATATTCTTTGATGAAATTGATGCAATTGCACCTAGGAGAGGTTCTAGTATAAGTNCAAATGTTTATGATAAGATGTTGTAAATCAATTGCTAGCAGAAATGGATGG
>NZ_OV100765.1:199435-199635 GCF_920984865.1 Candidatus Nanopusillus massiliensis
GCTAGATTTAGAATTACTTGTAAAAGAGGCTTCANNAAATAGGATAAGATTGTCATATGAATCAAAGAGAAAACAAGGACTAAATGAAGAAGAAGCACTAAAAGAATTAGAAAAAGAAGATATAAAAATTACAATGGATGATTTCAAATCTGCATTAGAAAAAGTAAAACCATCTATAACAAAAGAAATGGAAAATGATT
>NZ_OV100765.1:199706-200112 GCF_920984865.1 Candidatus Nanopusillus massiliensis
CAAGGTATATTTCTCAAATAAAATTTTTTGGATTTGAAAAAAATAAAAAAATACAAGAAACATCTGTTGCAATTATTGGTTTGGGAGGTTTGGGTTCCTGGTTATCAGAATTTTTAGTAAGAATTGGTGTAAAAAATTTGGCAATTGTAGATTTTGATATTGTAGAAGAAAAAAATCTAAATAGACAAAATTTTATAATTGATGATATTGGGAAATTAAAAATAGATTCTATTGAAAAGAGATTAAAAGAAATAGATAATAATATAAATATAGAGAAATATAAAGAAATAAATAGTAAAATATTTAATAAGGATATAATATTTGATTGTACTGATAATATTAAATCAAAATATTTAATAAATGAATTATCTGTATATTATAATAAGCCATATATATTTGCTTCCGT
>NZ_OV100765.1:200233-200670 GCF_920984865.1 Candidatus Nanopusillus massiliensis
TAATCTTTGCAGTTTCTTTGATGTTAAAATTATTTATAAATTATGTATTTGGGAATAAAAATGGAATATTATATCATTTTAATATAGGGGATAAATTCTATTTAGAAGAAATAAAAGTTAAGNNTAACAATTGCAAAATATGTAAAAGAAAAGAATTTGAATTAACTATGGAATTATTTGAAATAATAAATGAAATAAAAAATAAGAAAGAATTGAGAAATATATCCGATAAGGTAGTTGAGAATATATTAAAAAGGGAACTAAGAAAAAAACAATATTTATATAAAAGGTTATCTTCAATAAAAAATATAAAACAATTGAAAAATGATGAGGAATTTTATTTATTATTTAAAGAGGTAATGAAAAATTTTACATGAATTATATGGTTTATATACTCCAAAAGAGGATAAGGAAATAGATAAATATTATTTAATAAT
>NZ_OV100765.1:200677-201035 GCF_920984865.1 Candidatus Nanopusillus massiliensis
CATTGGAACAAAAAATAATAGAATTATTAATGTTAACAAGGTCTACTTCTGAAAGATTAAATTTTTATAAAGAGATATATAAGAATATATTTATTGAAAAACCAGTAGAAATATTAGATTTAGCATCGGGATTAAATCCCTTATCAATTTATTTTTCAGATCAAAAGCCTAGAAAATATTATTATGTAGATATATCTGAAAAAATATTAGATATAAACTATCAAATATTAAAGGAATTAAATATTGAAAATGAAGGATGGCTAATTGATTTATTGTATCCAGATGATAGAATATTTNGGCATTATCAATATATATTCTTTTGGAAAATATTTCCAATATTAGAAAAATATGATTTTTA
>NZ_OV100765.1:201141-201484 GCF_920984865.1 Candidatus Nanopusillus massiliensis
TAAAATTAAAAGATTTGTAACATATAAATTAAAATATAAAATTATTAAAGAATTTGATATTCCAGTATGAGTATTTTCTTTTTGTAGAGAAATAATATCTTTTAATTTTAATATATCTTCTTTATTATATTTCTTTAATTTATTGTTTGAAAATATCCATAATTCAATATCAATATTATTAGAATCTTTATATTTTTCTGCCAGATGATATAATTCAACTAAATCAATATAATTAATATTACTTATATCTATTTCTCTTTTATTCTTTTTAACTTGTATTAATCTTATATTTCCTTCTTTATTTATTGCAATTACATCTATAGCAGACTGGGAACCTGGGGTC
>NZ_OV100765.1:201489-201744 GCF_920984865.1 Candidatus Nanopusillus massiliensis
AACATCATATCCTTCCTTGTTCTAACATCTTTTTTACTTTTTGTTCATAATAATAACCAATTTTATAATCTACTTCCCATTTCAAATNNNNGAATTTAAACAATTAAAAATATTGTTTTAAATATATTTTTATGGATATAAATGATTATTTTTCAGAAATTAAGAAAAAAACATTAGAAGCCTATGAGATTGCAAAAAAGGCAAGATCTTTATCTTTAGATCCTGTTGATGATGTTGAAATACCAATTTCTGAAG
>NZ_OV100765.1:201793-202057 GCF_920984865.1 Candidatus Nanopusillus massiliensis
TAAAAGAAATAAATTTACCAGAAAAAATTAGGGAAATAGAAAAAACATATAAACCACTTACATTTTCTACAATATTAAAAATATCAGAATATGTNNCAGAACAAATATATAATAAAACTAAAGATAAAATTAGGGCTACAAAACTTGGATTAAGGGCAGGTTTTGCATATCATACTTTAGGTGTTGTAGCTGCTCCAACAGAAGGAATTGTAAAAGTAATGGCAAAGAAAAGAATGGATGGAAAAGAATATATTTCAGTATTCT
>NZ_OV100765.1:202062-203433 GCF_920984865.1 Candidatus Nanopusillus massiliensis
GGACCTGTAAGATCTGCTGGTGGTACCCCTCAGGCATTTTCAGTTGTAATTGCTGATTTTCTAAGAAGAAAATTTGGATATGAAAAATATGATCCTACTGAAGATGAAACTGAAAGATATATAATTGAAACTTATGATTATAAGAGAGCAGCCCATTTACAATATACTCCAAAGAATGAAGAAATAGAGTTTACAGTTAAAAATTTACCAGTTGAAATAAATGGAGAACCTACAGAAAAAATAGAAGTTTCTGCATATAAAGATTTACCAAGAGTTGAAACAAATTATATNNGAGGAGGAGCAATCCATGTACTTGCAGANNNNATATGTCAAAAAGCTAAAAAGATATGGAAAGAATTATCAAAGATTGCAAAAGATTTTAATTTGGAAGAGATGGTCCTGGTTAGATGAATTAAGAAAATTGCAAGAAAAATTACATGGAGGTTCTTCAGATTCTTCTGAAATAATAAAACCAAATGCAAAATATTTAGAACAATTANCTGCTGGGAGACCAATATTTTCCTTACCATCTGCAAAGGGTGGATTTAGATTAAGAATGGAGAAATCAAGGACAAATGGACATGAGGCATCTTCTATTCATCCAGCTGCTGCAATTTTAACAGATAACTTTTTAGCATGGGGAACTCAATTTGTTGTAGAGAGACTCTGGAAAAGCTTCTGCAGTTACATTTTCAGATACAATTGAACCTCCAGTGGTAAAATTAAAAGATGGATCTGTAATAAAAGTAAAAGATGAAAAAACCGCAAAGGAATTAATTGATAAGAATTTGGTAGAAAAAATACTATTTTTGAGTGATATTTTATTTACATATGGAGATTTTTTAGATAATGGACATCCTTTAGTTCCTTTGGGATATTGTGAAGAATGGTGGATATTGGAATTTGAAAAAAATGCAAAAGAAAAAGTAAATGGATTTGAAGTTGTTTTTGATATGTTGTAAACCAAGAAAATTATTTGAAATAAAAAATCTAGAAAAATTATCAGAATATTTAGATATTGATAAAAATACTTTGGAAAATTATATTAGAGATNCTACAAAAAATAAACCAGATTTTATCAATTCATTAAAGATATCTATATTATTAAATGTTCCATTACAACAGAAATATACATATTTCTGGAAAGATATAAGTNNNCAAGACTTTATATACTTATTAAATTATTTAAAAGAAAAGGCAAAAGTTTCATATAAAGAAATTAAAATAAATGGAGAAAATTATAGAATTGCTGAGAGAATCGAATTAGAATATGACGAGAGGGCAAAGAATATATTAGAAGAAATACTGATTGAGCATAAGATTGGAAAATAATAAGATTTAGTTGAATATCCAAATTCAGCAGCATTATAT
>NZ_OV100765.1:203438-206408 GCF_920984865.1 Candidatus Nanopusillus massiliensis
ATTAGGATATTTTGAAAAAGTTCCAGAAATAAATAATGAAAAAAATGGATATGAATTAATAAATAAAATATCAAAAGTTATTATTAGAGATAAGGTGGGAACCATATTGGAGTTAGAATGGGAAGACCTGAAAAAGCAAAGATTAGAGAACTAAAAGGTTCAATAATGGTTCTATTTCCTGTAGGAGAAGAAGGAGGAAGGATGAGAANNNTTTTAGAATCAATGAAATATCAGAAAATTTTTCCGGATTAAGAACCATATTATTGTCCAAATTGTAAAATATATGTTCCATATAAAAAATGTATATTCTGTAATTCAGAAACAAAATTATTAAAGGCAGAAGATGGAAAAGAGAATAGAAAATATGCAATACAGATTTCAAAATATATAGAAGCAGCATTAAAAAATCCAAGGATTAGATTCATCATCAATTGCCAAAAATAGTAAAGGGACCAGAAGGTTTGAGTTCAAGAAGTAAACAACCAGAAAGGTTAGAAAAGGGAATATTANNNNCAAAATATGGTATATTTGTATTTAGAGATGTAACAGTAAGATTTGTATGCTATAGAAGCACCAATTACATATTTTAAACCAAAAGATTTAGTATATACCCCAATAGAAAAATTAAAAGAATTGGGATATACATCATGATATTTATGGAAATCCATTGGAAAATGAAGACCAAATATTGGAATTGAAACCACAAGATATTATATTGTCTAACAATTGGTCCATTAAAGAAAGGTGGTAAATTAAAGAAAGATGGATTTTTAATTTCTTTAATGAATACTGCTAAATTTATCGATGAAGAATTGGAAAGATTGTATAAAATGAATAAATAATATAATGTAAAGAAACCAGAAGATTTATTATGGACATCTTTTAATTGTTTTAGCTCCTCATACATCTGCAGGTACTTTTGGAAGAATAATTGGTTTAACAAGCACTCAGGCATTACTTATGCATCCAATGATGCATGCTGCAATTAGGAGGAATTGTGATGGAGATGAAGGGACAGTATTATTATTATTAGATGCTCTATTAAATTTCTCTAGAGAATATTTACCAGATAAAAGAGGAGGAACTATGGATGCTCCATTAACAATTACAAAAAAAGTTAAGGGAATGGAAATAGATGATGAGGTACAAAAGTTTGATACTGTTTGGAATCATCCACTAGAATTATATGAAGCGGCATTGCAATATAAACCTCCAGAATCCGTAAAAATACAAATATTTAAAGAAAGAATTGATACACCAGAAGAATATACAAATTGGGGATTTATGCATGATATATATTCTATTAGTGAAAATGGAAATAAAG
This sequence comes from Candidatus Nanopusillus massiliensis, assembly GCF_920984865.1. Classification (NCBI taxonomy): domain Archaea; kingdom Nanobdellati; phylum Nanobdellota; class Candidatus Nanoarchaeia; order Nanoarchaeales; family Nanopusillaceae; genus Candidatus Nanopusillus; species Candidatus Nanopusillus massiliensis. The sequence continues at coordinate 204,763 of NZ_OV100765.1, forward strand.
TTTCTGCATATAAATCTCTAGGAGAGATGTTAGAAAAATTGAATTTTGAATTAAAATTGGCAAAATTATTAAGATCTGTAGATCCAAGTACTGTTGCAAATTTAGTAATAAATTTGCATTTGCAAGAGATATTAAAGGTAATTTGAGAAAGTTTTCTGAACAAGAATTTAGATGCATAAAATGTAATAAAAGATTTAGAAGACCTCCTTTATCTGGAAAATGTGATAGATGTGGAGGAAGAATTGTAATGACTGTTCATTATGGTAGTGATGTAAAATATTTAGAACCAAGTTTATGGTTAGCTGAAAAATTAAAGTTGGATGAATATACAANTTCTAGTTTAAAAGCATTAAAAATGAAAATAGATCNGACATTTGGAAATCAATCTAAAGAAAGGCAGATTAAAGATTTCTTTAATTTATAAAATGTTTATATTATCTGGAATCGGACAAAATAAGCATGAAATACCATATGGACTAATAGAAGAAATAAAGATTGCAGATTTAGTATTTTTAGAATACTATACAAATTTTATTGATGAAGAAACAAAAGAATTTTTATTAAATATAAGGAAAGATATAAAGATTGTTGATAGGAATTTTGTATAATAGGAATTAGAAAAAACAATATTAAATAATAAAGATAAGAAAATAATTTTGATAACACTTGAAATCCATTATTTGCTACTACTCATATGTATTTTATTGAACTTTGTAAGAAAAATAATATAGAATATAAAATAATAAATTCTCCATCAATATTTGATGAAATTGGAAAAATAGGTTTATTTTTATATAAGTTTGGAAGAACAGTTTCAATATCATTTCATGAATCCACAGAATTTTATGATTATATTATAAGGAATTATAAAAATAATTTACAAACATTGGTATTATTATACTAGATCCAATAAATAAAAGAAATTTGGATCATAAAGAAGCAATAAAAAGATTATTAGAAATAGATAATAAAAGAGAAAAAATTTTTAATGATAATTTTAATATCATTGTATNTTTTAACCTAAATAGAAAAAATGAGAAGATATATTATAAGGAAATAAAGGAATTACTAAATATAAATTTAGACCCTCCAATATGTATTATAATACCGTCAAATTTAAATAAAATAAAAAGTTAAAATTTTTATTATGTATGATATCCTGATAGAAAAGATAAGGTATAATGACTTTATATTGTTCTTTCTAAGTATATTAATAATAGTATTTTCTACATTATTATCATTAAAATCTGGATCATATGGTGGAATATTAATAATTGCAATTTCTTTAGTTCCTTTTGTTGAAATATACAATAAATTAATAGAAAAAGATGAAAAAATATCTTGAAAAGATAAAATCAAAGGAAAATATATAGCTAAGATATAAAGAATATTTTATAATGTCTTTTGTAATATTCTTTGCATCAATAATTGGATTTTATATAGGTTATTTAATAAATTATAAGCTATTTNATTCACAAATACAAGCAATAGAAGATATAAGGGAACATGTTACTTGCTCAAAGTTATGGACATGCGATATATCCAAATAGTTTCTTTACATACATATTATATAATAATATGACAGTATTATTATTATTTTTTGCATTTTCAATAATATTTGGTGCTTGAACTATATATTTATTATT
>NZ_OV100765.1:206417-213085 GCF_920984865.1 Candidatus Nanopusillus massiliensis
ATTAAGTATTGGAGTATTCCTTGGTTTAAGACATCTGAATATATTTCAAATAATATTATATATAAGTTTATTTTAATTCCAACTATTAGTCTATTAGAAATCTTANNNNACTGAATATTAAGAATTTTTAGGATATTTTTTAGCAGCATTGGCAGGTAATAGTTTTATCAATAGCATTTATAAAAAACTGTACATAAAGAAACTTTAGAAACTATACTGTCACATTCTTTAGCACTATTTGTTTTATCTATATTATTTATATTTATAGCAGCATTAATAGAAGCTTATATTATTTAAATGAAAATATCTTATATGTATGAATCATTTGATTATATAAAAGAAGGAATAATATATGGGAAAATAAAAAATATAATGAAAGATAAAGTAATAATAGAAATAAATGGAAAAGATTATTCATTTGATAAATCTATAGATATAAATAATTTAAATTCTGGTGATTATGTAAGATTTTATATAAAAAATAATAATATAATTTATATTGAAAAAATAAGCCAGAATTTATATGAGAATATTAAGAAAATTTTAGAAAGTTTAAACGAATAATTCTTTCTTATTTTTTATTAAGAATATTAGCCAAAAAATAATTAAAAATATTGTTGTAAATATTTCCCATAAAAAATTGTGTAAAAAATAAGGATTAATATTAAAGATATAATAAAAATAAAAGACAGACCACAATCTAAATATATTTAAAATAAAAATATTGAGGAAAAGATAATGAAATAATATAATTTTTTCTTTATATTTAATATTGGTGTAGAAAATATGAGTGCAAAAATACCGAATACTGATTTAAAGCCTGTGCATTCTTGATCAATTATAAAGCTTATGTTTTTTATATATATTACATTACTTTTCAATGTGAAATTTAAATGAGAATAATATAATATTTTTGATATAAATTCAGAATAACTTATTAAAAAATTATATGGTAAAACAAGATAATAATAGCTAAATAAAAATAATAGTCTTCAAAATAGTAACATATTTGCAAAAAATATAGATAAAATTAATTCTTTTCTTAATAATTTGTTTCTTTTTGCATAATCTATTAATTTACTATAATATTTTTTTATTATATATTCAAACATTTTTTACTTTTGCAGCAACCCAATTTTAAAATCCTCGATTTCATTTCAAGATAATAAGCTTTCTCCTATTGCTAATAGATTAGCAATTTTATCAACTATTAATACAATATCTCTTGGTAATATATTTTCATCTAAGTTTTCAACAAATTTATTAAATACAGATTTTCCTTCTTTTATAAATTTTCTTGCTTCGTCTTTTACAACAATCCTATATTTTGGAAATTCTAGAAATTCTTTTACTATTAGGCCTNCATAAAATGTTAATATAATAAATCCTGTTGCTGGATTCTATTGTCCCAAACAATTTATCATCAATATATATTCTTCTTATTCTTCCGGTTTTTTTACTTTTTTCGATTTTTATTTTTTCTTTATACTTTTCAATTATTTTATCTCTCGATATTATCTCCAAATTGATAAATCAATATTCCTCTAACTATTGATAATTCCATAATAATATAATATAAACTTTTCAGCTATCTCTTCAGCAATTATACTATTATTATTGTATATAATTACTGTATTATTCTGATTATTAAATATTATTCCATAAGAATTATTTGTTGGTATCAGATATATTAATAATGTTTCATTTCTTGGTAAAATATATGTTAGGTTTTCATAACTATTATATAAAGTATATAGAAAAACATAATTATCATTTATACTATTATTCTCTAGAAAATATTTGCATGCAGGACTATTATAGTAAAAAGAACATGCATATATAACATTTTTGTTATATTTTAATAAATATGTCAATATATAAAGAATTTCAGCACCTATTAATATTCATGTTAATGTTGGATCAAAAATAAATAATTGATATTTATAGTTATTTAATGAATGATATAAACTTATATTTGAATATATTGGTATAAATTCTAATTGGCTCATATAAAAAGGTCCAGCAATTGTTATTTTATTTGGATTTGTATAGATATATTTCTGATTATTGTTGTTATTATTTGTATAATTTATTATTCTAGATTTTATAGTTACCAGTAATACTAAAATTATAAAAGCTATAATAAAGATCAATAAATTAATAATTTTTTCTTTTTTCATATATTAATCTTTTGATAAATATATATAAATTTTCTAATTCTAAAAAATATTAATGAGTACTAATGATGTTGATGAGAAATTATTGGAGGTTCTTAAACAGAATGCTTATGGATTAACCATCTCCGAACTATCAAAGATCTTAAATATTAATAGAATTACATTATCTAAACACTTGGAAATATTAAAGGAAAGGGGTTATTTAAATTATAGAAATGTTGGAAAAGCAAAAATATGGTATATAAATGAAGATGTAAACTTTATGGAGATGATTCATGGAAATNCTCCGATAATAAGGTTAATTAGAAAAGATAAAAATGAATTTTATAGCATTTCCGATATAAAATTTTTGATAATTCCTTCTGAAATATTTCAGGTTTTATATTTACAAGCTATGGAAATGAATAATTTAAATTTCATTAGGGATTCTGGAAAAACATNNNNTATTATAATTTCTACTACATATAAAATGTATTTGGAAATGTGAAAGAGTTTTAAATGAAGATTATCTAAAAGAAATAATTAAATTANTTGAGAAATTTGGTTTTGGAAAAATAGAAGATATATTTATTGATATTAAAACATTAGATTTCTTGATTACATTAAGTTCTTCAATTGAATCATTAGTTTTAAAAGATATAGAAGATATATTGAAGGAAAAAAATATGGAAATAAAGGAATATTTTATGGAAGGATATTTTGAGGGATTATTAAGTACTTTGTTNNGAATTACCTATGATAGCAATAAATAAATCTACATTATATAAAGATGAAAAAACAGAATTTGTAATAAGAAAGAAATGATCATTTGTATAACAGGAGTACCTGGTGTTGGAAAAAGTACAATAGCAAAGAAGTTGGCTGANCAAATAGATGCTGTTTTAATTGATATATCAGATTTTGCAATTAAAAATAAATTATATGAAGAATATGATGAAGCCGAACAAACATTTATAGTGGATGAAAATACATTATTTCAAGAAATAGACTAATTAAATAAGAAATTTAAATAGTAAAAACNNTATTATAGAAGGAAATTTTGCTCATTTATATAATAAATGCGTTCTATATATTGTTATAAAAACTGACCCAAATANATTATATGAACGACTATCTAAAGAAAGAATTATCCATATAATAAAGTTTTCACAAATATATGGGCAATGAACTCTTGAAGTTATAGAAGATGAATTAGAAGAAATGAAAAAAGAATATTATGTTTTTTATAGCAATAAAGAAGATGATATTGATAATATAGTAAAGGAAATAAAAAGATTAATAGAAAATAAGGAAAAATCAAATTAATAAAAAATTTTTTAGTCTAAAATTTATAAGTATTATACATATAATATATATATGGCAGAAGATAAAAAAGGATTATATCCAATTGTATTATCTCCAGAAAAATATGCAAAAACAATAGGTAGAGAAGCAATGAGATCAAATATCATGGCAGCTGTACTTAGTAACAGAAATATTAAAAACATCTTTGGGTCCAAGGGGAATGGATAAAATGTTAGTAGATGAATTGGGAGATGTAACTGTTACAAACGATGGAGCAAAAAAATTGGATCAAATGCATGTTGATCATACAGCTGCTAAGTTATAATAGAAATAGCAAAAACACAAGATAAGGAAGTAGGGGATGGTACTAAAAGATCTACAGTTTTAACAGGTGAATTATTAAAGAGGGCAGATGAATTATTAGATAAAAATATACATCCAACAGTTATTAAGAAGGATATAATAAGGCATCAATTATCGCTGAAGAATTGGTAAATAAATTGGCTCAAAAACGTGTCAATGGATGATGAGGAGACATTGATTAAGGTTGCAAAGTCTGCATTATCATCAAAATTAGCATCAATATATTCAGATAATTAAACAAAAATAATTGTTGATGCTGTTAAAAAAGTAACAGATATTGTAGAATTATCAGATGGAGAAAAGAAAATAATTGTAGATCTAGATTCATTAAAGATTGAAAAGAAAATTGGCGGTGGCGTAGAAGAAACATCATAAATTGATGGAAAAGTCAATGATACAATAAAAAATACATGGAGAAATGCCAAAAGTTGTTTCAAATGCAAAGATAGCAATAATAAGTGATGCTATTGAAATTAAAGAAACAGAAACAGATGAAAGGATAAATATATCTTCTCCAGATCAACTAGAACAGTTCTTGAGTAAAGAAAGAGAAATGCTAAAGAAAATGGTAGAAAAAATAAAAGAAGTAGAGAGCAAATGTTGTATTTGCACAAAAACGTGTTGATGACTTAGCAGCATATTATTTGGCAAAATATGGAATATTGCGCAGAAAGAAGAGTTAAGAANTCGGATATGGAAAAAATAGCAAAAGCAACTGGTGGAAAAATTGTAAATTCTATTGATGAATTATCAGAAAATGATTTGGGATATGCAGAATTAGTTGAAGAGAAAAAGGTTGCAGATGAAAATATGATATTTATAACAGGATGTAAGAATCCAAAAGCTGTTACAATATTAATAAGAGCAGGATCTGAGCATGTTGCAGACGAGATTGAAAGATCTATAAATGATGCAATTAGGGATGTTGCAACAGTAATTAAATATGGAAAAGGAATTGCATGGAGGTGGTGCATTGGAAATGGAATTGGCAGAAGGAATAAGAAAAGAGGCTAAGAAAGAGTCACCAAAAGTACAAATGGCAATGCTAGCATTTGCAGATGCATTAGAGTCAATACCATCAGCATTGGCAGAAAATGCTGGCATGGATACTATAGAAGCAATGACACAATTAAGANCATTACATGAACAAGTTAAAAAATGGGCTGGAGTAGATGCAATTGAAGGTAAAATTGCAGATATGTGGGAGAAAAATGTAATTGAGNCAGCAAATATAACTATACAAGCTATAAAGTCAGCAGTAGAAGCTGCCATAATGGTATTGAAAATAGATGATGTTATTGCCGCAATAGGAAAATCAACAGAAGGAGGAGAATATTCTGGTAAGTCAGGAGAAGAGGGAGAAGTTGAAGAATAGTTTTTAAAAGATTTATAAATATCAAAATTTTTTATTTTTTTATGTCATCCTCGGAGTATGAACTTATGCCAACAGATCCTGTCGAAAAATTGGTTGAAGAAGTAGAAAATTTAAAAAACGATTTAGCTGCATTAAAAAATGAATTAAAAGATAATATTGAAGAAATAAAAAGACAGATTTCAATACCTTCTGAAACAAATCCAATAGCTAAAAAAGAAGCTCAAGCCCAATTGTATTATGCTCAATCAAATATAGATACATCATTTTATAAGGAAATTGTAAATTCATTGATAAAAAGTAATACAAACTTACAGGCAAAGATATCTGAATTAGTAGTTGTTACAAATAATTTATATAAAGAAATAAAGAATTTATTTGATATATTTAAAGAAGCTGCTTTATGAAGGCCAAAAGAAAAAGAAGCACCAGAAAATAATATTGAATTATTAAAGAGAATAGAAAACTTAGAAAAAGCTAATCTAAAAGTAGCAGAATTATTGGATAATCTTAAGAAACAAATAGAAAGTACAAGAGGTAATCAAAGTACAAGTTATACAAGTTCAGTGGTACAAAGTTATAATAAAAGAATATAAAATTAATAAATTTTTTTAATATTTTTATAAAATGAAATTACAATCCCANCTTACTTAGTTATTTGTTGTTGGGGCTTATCGTAGTAGGTTTGTCGGTGGGGATATATGAATGGGGTCTGCCATTAATACAAAAATCTCAGCTTGGATCTACAGTAAATAATATTCAGAGTCAATTAACTTCTTTAGCAGAAGCTGCATCATCTGTTGCCCAGAGCAGAGGATCTCAGACTATTACATTGACATTTACCAAAAGGATCTTTAAATATACATAATAATTTAATTCAATATTCNNNNCAAACAACAATAATTTATTATACATCCAGCTATTTCTGTAGTTCCAATAGTTACAATATATATATTCCATGTAATGTAAATAATACAATTTCAATACCATCATCTGGTTATAATTCTATTCAATTATGTGGAATTCCAAATCTTATAGTCAAAGTAAATTCTTCTAATATAATAATACAAGATGTAAATAATAATACTTTAATATTGCCTTTAGTAAGTACTAATAATGTTATAACTCAATATTTTGATTTTAAAATAAATGTTCAGAACAATAATGTATCATTTATTCCCCAATATAATACAGGAATATCTGGTTTATCATATTACCCAGAATGCCTACTTTCAGCAGCCCAATTAAGTGGAATTATACAATATCAGGTAGCATGTAGACCAATGTATAATCCTCAAACTGGACAATGCGAATGGATAATAATAGAACCAGCTGGTCAAACTTCTACTATTACAAATGGAAATTCTGTTAATGTTAACTTACAATATAAAGGATTAAATGTAATTAATAATCCAAATTCCACTGTCTGTCAATCAGTTAGTTTACTATTATGTACAAGCTTCTGTTGTATA
>NZ_OV100765.1:213093-221217 GCF_920984865.1 Candidatus Nanopusillus massiliensis
AAATGCAATAGAAATCGTATTAATAACTTTAATATTATTTTTTATCTCCCAGTCAATGATTTTATATTTCAATCAAATAACAAATCCATCAAATTATAATAAAATAATTTTAAATTATATAAAATCAAACGTTGAATTTTGTATATATTATTCTTACTTATATAATGCAAATCTCTATTGTCAGCCTTCACAGAATTATAGATTTTCAATAGATGAGGATATACANTGTTGTATATTTATGCATGTGGAAATTCTTTATCTATAAATTTAAATAATAATGCATATTTTCATCCTATCTATGGTGTAGCTTTGAATTCTTTCTTTTTGCAATATAAAAATTATTCTTCAAATTCTATTTTCAATCTCAAGCTAAATTTATATTTTTCCAAGTTTTCATTCATTACATAAGCAACATTTATGATTTTATTCATAATGTTGTAGATGTAATAAGAAAAAAAATTGAAATAAAAAGAAAATTAAATGAAAAAAATGAAAAAATAAACATTATAGAAAATCCAAATAATGAATATCAACCAAATTTAAATAGCCATTAATTAATAATAAATATGAAAAAAGAAAAAATAAAAAAGCAGGTAAGAAAGTTTATAATATAAAATTTAATTAATATACCTTCACAAAATAAAAAAATTACTGAAAATGATAAACTTAGATTTTTTGTAGAATTAGATGGAAAGAATGAAAGTATAAGTCAATTTAGGTATCCACTAACTAAGATGAATATTCTTGGTAGAGAATATATATTTGCATATGCTGATATATCTTGGGATAATGAATATGGTGAACTTATATATCATGTAATAGAACCAAGTATGAATGAAAAAGATAGAAAAATTATAAATGAAATAATTCATGATTTAGCTAGAACATCAGAACTTCCCTTAGGAATGGAAAAAAATGAAGAATATACCAGAAATTATATAATAAAGGAATCTTTGAATATAATAAAAGAAAAAGGATATCCAATAGATAAAAATAAGTTGCCATATATATTATATTATATAATAAGGGATACAATTGGTTATGGAATAATAGATCCATTAATGAGGGCTCCATTAATTGAAGATATATCTTNTACGGGTATAAATTATCCAATATTTATATTCCATAGAAATCCATTAATAGGTGAAATCACAAACAAATTTACAATNNAATGTCTGATGAAGAATTAGACAATTTTGTAATAAAATTATCTGTAAGAACTGGAAGAATTGTATCCGTTGCAAATCCTTTGTTAGATGCAGCTGTACCTGATGGATCAAGAATCCAGATAACTTTTGGAAAAGATATTTCTAGGAGAGGTTCTNNNNTTACAATTAAAAAATTTACAGAAGATCCATTCACTCCAATTGATCTATTATTATATGGAACTGTAGACTTTAATATATTAGCATATTTATGGACATTAATAGAAGAGGGAAGCATCATTATTAATATCTGGAGGAACTGCTACAGGTAAAACATCATTCCTATATGCAATATCTTTATTTATAAAACCTGAGAAAAAGATAATTTCAATAGAAGATACTGCAGACTTAAAGTTACCACATCCAAACTGGATATCTCCAGATGCAAGACCGGGATATGGTCCAAATAGATATGGTGAAGTTACTATGTTTGATCTATTAAAGGCTGCTTTGAGACAAAGACCAGATTATATAATTGTAGGTGAAGTAAGAGGTGAGGAAGCTTATATATTGTTCCAGGCAATGGCAAAGGTCATGCTGGTTTAGGTACTATNNNTGCAGAAAGTTTTGAAGCATTAATGGATAGATTATTATCTCCTCCAATTAATTTACCTCCATCTTTATTGCAAGTATTGGATGGAGTTGTGTTTCTTAAAAGATTGAGATATCAAGGAAAATATGTAAGAAGAGTAGATAAGATATATGAAATAATTGGATTTAATAAAGAAAAGAAAGATGTTGATACGATAATTTCGTTTAAATGGGATCCAAGAGATGATTCTTATATACCAGCTGAAAGTTATATATTAAATAAAATTGCTGAAATTAGATAATTGGAGTAAAAGTGATGATAAAAACAACTTTGAATTTAAAATAAGGGTATTAGAATATATGTTAAGAAATAACATAAGAAAATATAGAAAGAATTCAGGAATTATGAATATGTATTATAATAATCCCGATAAATTAATGAGTTTAATAGGATTCTAGTTCAATAATTTCTTTTGGTCTTTCATTATAAAATTTTATTATATAAGTTTTATTATTACTTAATTGAATATTTTTTTCTATAATATAATATATTAAAGTTGTCTGCTAATACTATATAGTTATTATCTTTTTCTTTTAGCAATCTTATATATCTATATGATATATAATTTTGATTTAGATTTATGTTTTCATCTATTTTTTCTATTAAGTCTATATTATTTATGAATATTGATAGAACAAAGTCATTTAAAACAACTGCATTTTTTACTTTTATATTATTATTTTCTTTTAATATATCTTCTTTTCTTTTCCATCTATAATCTTTAATTATTATGCTTAATTAATCCAGTTTCATCTCCAGCTTCTAGAATTATTAAATTATCTTTTTTTATTAATATTTTATTTTTTTTTAATTTTATTTCTTTTATCTTTAATCAAGGATATAAATTTTTTACTTTTATATTATATAAATCTTCTATATGTTATTCCCTTCTCTTTTAATATCAATAAAATAGCCGTTTCTTCATCAATTAAATTTTTATATTGTTTTATTTTTTCATTTATTAATTCTTGTAATTTTGTTTTTGATATACCTAAAATTGATGAAACATAATTCTTATCTATCATAAATAATATTTAGTAATAAAAAATAAATCATCATTGAATCTTGCAACCATATATTAGTACCTGAGGATGTTTGTATTTCATAATTTGAACCAAGTCCACATACAATTTAAGAACCATTATATAAGGTAAATGAATATTGAGAATAAACACTACAATTTGAAGTTACGTATTGAGAATTTGCTAACAGTTGTAGTTGAGCAGATGAATCAGTGGAAGTTCCTATTTGGCTTGCTATTATTGCTGCATATTCTGAACATTGTGCACTACTTGTTGGATTAGATGAAGGAGATATCTGACTAGTCTGTCCAGCAAATTTTCCGAGTCCGCCAGTAAATATTAATACAAGAAATACTAATCACAACTATTGCAATAATTGCTAAAACTATAGTATTTATAGGTAAACCCTGTGTTCTTTTTACCATTTTAAATATAAATTTTTTTATAAATATAAACTTTTCGGCTTATTTATATACATGAAAATTTCTTTTGTACTATTAAGGGTGAATATACAAGAATGGGATGATAAAAATAGAATATTAAATGTAATTGATTTATTATTAAAGGATATTGATAGAAAGAAAATAGAAATAAATAATTATAAAGATAGAGGGTAAATAAGTAATATAATTGAAGTATATGAAATAAAAATTAACAATAAAAATAACATAGATATATTTTTTAGAAATCTAATTTCTTTAGGATTAAAATTTGAAGATATAAAAAATAATTGCAACTTTGATGAGAATTATAATATTTATATAATGAAATAATAAAGATGAACTAACATTAAATAAAATTATTAAATTACATTATACCGATGATTCGTTTTTTATTAAAAATAAGTTTTGATTATTATAAAAAGGATAAAGAAATAGTTTTAAATAATTCAAAAGAATACTTAGAAAATATAAATAAAAAATTTTTATACAATAATATTTAATGAAATTTGTTCATGTTTCTGATACCCATTTAGGATGTCAAATACCGAGTAGAATATAGCGAGATTAGAAAATATGATTTTTTAAATTCATTTAAACAGTTATGATGTTNNAATTAGAGAAAAAGTTGACTTTATAATTCATTCTGGAGATTTTTTTGATGATTATTTTAGAATAGATTCAAAATATATATTGGAAATAACTTAGATATATTATTTAAATTAAAGGATAATAAAATACCATTAATATTTATTAAGGGAAATCANGATACAAAAGGACAAAGGCAAAATGTTTTGGAAATATTAAAAAAATTGGATTTAATATATAAGGCAAATATAAAAGAACCATTTATATATAAAGATATATACATTTATGGAATATCCGAACCTTCAAATTTATCATATGAACAANTGAGACAACTATAAAAAGAATCTATCAAATTTAAAATTTGAAAATAATGGTTATACAATTTTNTGTTTCATGGTGCAATAAATATATTTCCAGAAAATATATTGGAAGGCTATGGAAAAGAACCAAGGATTCTATCTCCAGAAGATTTTCCTAAAGCAGATTATTATGCATTTGGACATTTTCATAAAAAACATTTAGAAAAACACGAAAATAGAGTATTTGCTTTACCAGGTTCTACTGAAAGGACTGAAATATCAAAAGATGAAGAAAATATAAAGAAAGGATTTTTTTATGTAAGAGATGAGGATATAGANNTTAAAGAATTAAATGTTAGGCCAATATATATTTATGAAGATATAATAAACAATGATGATGGATTAAATAAATTAAAAAATGATATTTATAGTAAATCTAAGGAAACAATCATAAAAATTAAAGTTAGATATAAAAAGGATTATTATACTAATATAAAAAATCTATTGGAAAATTTAATGGAATCTGGTTATTTAATCTTAGATGATTCTTATTCTTTACATGAAGAAATAAAATTAAATAATGAGGTAATTACAATAGATAATATAATGGATAGTTCTTTTTTTGTAAATAATAAGCAAGAAATAAAAAAAATGCTTAATTATATAAAAGAATTATGTTGAGGAAATGTATTCTGCCAACAATTCTGATTTGGATAGAATAAGAGAAGCTTTATTTAAACAATTAATAAAATGGAAGCTTATAGGATCAAAATTAGAGAATTTTAAAATACATAAAAATTTAGAGATCAATTTTGATGAAAAAAATATAATAATAGGAGAAAATGGGGCTTGGAAAAACTTCTATATTCCATGCAATATTATTTGGATTATTTGGAAAAGATTCTTTACCTAGTATAAACATATCAAATGTATCATCTTTAATAAGGACTGGTTCAAATAATTTAAATGTAGAATTGGAAATTTCTGAATGGAAATACTTTATATAAAATAATAAGATCTTCAAATAATAATGGAGAATCAAAGGTAATATTATATGAAGGAAATAGTGTTATAGCTTCAGGNNNTGATATTGTTAATAAAAAAATAAAGGAAATATTGAATATAAATAGGGTTGAGAATTTACAGATGTATTATATATAAAACAGGGGGATTTGGGAAGATATATTATATTTATCTGGAAAAATTGAATTAACAAAATTCATTAAAAAAAATATTTGATATAGAATATTATTCTTTAATATTNAAAACAGTTGACAGTGATTAATAAAAGACTTAGAAAAGGAAGAAAGATAGGAAGAAAAAGAAAAGGGCCTATTATTAAAAGATATAGAATTATATAAAAATATCTTTGGTGATAGAGATATTGAAAAATTATTAGAAGAAATTAATAAATATTTGGAATTAAAGAAAGTAAGAGATAATATATATAAAGATTATTTAGAGTTAAAAACATTGGAAAGAGCATAGATTATAATTTATTAACTCAGGAAAATTATTTAAATCAAAAGGAAAAAGTAGAGCAAGAAAAAGAAAAGGAACTATATGATAATATATTAAATCTTGAATCTGAAAGAAAAAATCTTAAATATGAAGATTATTCAAAAGAATTATTCAGTAGTTCTTTANNNTATTTAGAAAGTAGAAAAAAAGGAATTAGCAATTTTTGGAAAATGTTGATGAAAAAGAATGTAGAATATAGGTTAAAAAAATTAAAAGAAGTATATTCTAGTATAGATAAATATATAGAATATAAAAATGTAGAAAATGAAATAAAAAATATAGAAAATAAAAAGAAAGAATTGGAAAATAATATAATAATTTTAGAAAAAAAAAAAAAAGAAGAAGAAGAATATTTAAATATATTAAATAGAGAAATATCAGAATGTCCTGNATGTAAAAGAGCCTTGGATGAAGATTTGCATAAAAAAATTGTTAAATCAATATAAAGAAAGTTTGGAAAAAGATAAAGAAAATTTAAGTAAATTAAAAAATGAAAAGAATAATTTAGATAAATTATATCAGGAAATAGAAAATAAATATAAGTATTTTTTATACATTCAGGGAAAAATTAAAGATAAAGTAAATTTGTTAGATATTGAAAATGAAAAAATAAGAATTGAAAAAGAGATCAATGAAATAAATTATAAAGTAAATCAAATAAATGAATATAAGATAATAAAGGATACAATAAGATTATATAAAGAAAAATGAACTGGATAAAGTAATAGATAATTTAAGAAAAGAATATCAAAATATAAAAAATGAGATAAATAATATTAAATATTCTTTAATGAAGATAGATAATATGAAAAGGAAATGTTAGAAAAAATAAAAGATATATATAAAAGGAATAATTTGAATTCAATAAATGAGTTTGAAAATAAATTAAATGAACATTGAATAAAGAAATAAAGAAATATGAAAATCTAAAACCAGAATTGGTAAAAAATTAAAAAGAAAAATTAAATATGTATAATAGTATAAATGAAAAATTAAAGAATATAAGTAAAAATATAAATAATTTGCGATCCCTATATAATCTTTCTATTAAAATATATAGAAGTTAATAGAGAGAAACTATCTAAAAATCTAGAAAATGCATTTAAATTCTATTTTAAGAAATTATATAGATATCAAGATATTATAGATGTTGGAATAGATATAAAGGAAAGTAAAGTAAAGGATGAGAAATTATTTTATATTTATGTAATTAAAAATATTGATGGAAAAAGTATTAAAAAGTATATTGATGAGGCTGGATTAANNGGTGGACAAATAAAAATATTGGATTTGGCATTAAGATTAGCAATTGCTTCTATATCTAAATCTAAATATTAATATACTATTGTTAGATGAACCTACAAAAGCTTTAGATGAGAATATGAGATTATCTTTAGCCCAAGTAATATCTAGCTTAAATAATTATCAAGTAATATTATGTACACATGATGATTTGTTTTAATAGATAATGTTGAAGGAAAAATAATCGAAATTAAAAGGTAATTATTCCATATCCATGATCTACTAATTTATTAAATTCTTCATATGAAAATATTTTATCTGTATATATTAATTTTTCTTCTAGTATATTAAATTTCATCATAAATTTTTCGCATGCATATATGTTTATATTTAAATTTTTTATATCCTCTAAATGTTTAGATATAATTAAATTATATTCTTCATTTTCTTTATTTAATGCTTTAATTCCTTCTAAAGTAAAACAAATTTTTATATCTTCTGCTCCGCTCATTTTTAATACTTTTGAAAATTATAATGCCATTTCTATTGTACTTTTATCTTCTTATGTCAATAATATTAAATATTTTGCCATAGAAATATAACAATGTTATTATTTATAAATGTTTAAGCAGTTTATTTCAAAATATTATAATGATATATAAAGTTAGAAAATATGTACAAGGATTTGATGAAATATTATATGGAGGAATACCTGATAGAAATGTAGTATTATTAAGTGGAGGACCTGGTACAGGAAAATCTATTTGAGGTAAACAGTTTTTATATAATGGATTAAAAAATAATGAAATATGGAGTATTTGTTGCATTGGAAGAGCATCCAGTAACTGTTAGAAGGAGTTTTAAGAATTTTGGATGGGATATATCAAAATATGAGGAAGAAGGAAAAATAGCAATTGTAGATGCATTTACTGGTGGAACTGGTACACGCAGCTCAAAGAGAAAAATATCTAGTAAAAGATTTAGATAATATACATGAATTATTAGATGTAGAAAGCAAGCAAAAAAAGATACAAATGCAAAAAGAGTTGTTGTAGATTCTGTTTCTACATTATATTTAACAAAACCAGCAATGGCAAGATCATAGTAATGTCATTAAAAAGATTGATTGCAGGTTTAGGGTGCTACTGCAATATTTGTCTCACAAATTTCTGTTGGTGAGAGAGGGTGTGGGGACCTGGAGTTGAACATGCAGTA
>NZ_OV100765.1:221224-227118 GCF_920984865.1 Candidatus Nanopusillus massiliensis
TTGGAGAATGGATTTAGATGAGATAGATGGAAAATTATATAGATCAATTATTGTATGGAAATGAGAGATACAAAACATAGTTTATTAAGACATCCAATGCAAATAAATGAAAATGGAATAAAAATTGAATGGGATAAATATATTAGAATAGGAATCAATAATGTAAAAATAGACAATATACCTCAAGAAATGATTGAAGAAATAAATAAAGCCATGCAAGAAGTTGAGAAATATTCAGAATATAAAAAGAGTAATGTTCAAGAATTTGAAGAAGAATAATTCAAAAAGGTTAAATATCTTTTTTGATTATCTGTTGATCTTATTATATTATAAGATTTGCAAAGAAATATATTCTTATACTAATAAGAAAATATATCAAATATGCAAGGTCTATATATTTTAAAGAATTTTATTTATACATGATATATAAATTTTTTAATCTAATGTTAATATGACTTTTGGTATTTTTGCAGGTATTGTAGGTTCTAGTAACAGGTCTGGGTGGCGGAGCGATTATTTCTCCAATTTTAACAATATTCCTAAATTATCCTTATATTTTATAATTGGAATATCTTTATTATCTACTATTTCTACATCTTTATCTTCATCTTTAACATATATAAAGAAAAAAATTACTAATGATAATAAAGCAATTAGTTTATTAACAGCTACAACTTTTGGTGCTATATTTGGATTTCTTTTAAATAACTATTTATATACACATAATTTATTTTTTATTGTATATATAATATTTGGATGTTGTATTATTATTATCTTCAACATTTTTGATAATAAAGAATTTAAAAGAGAAATATTATCCATCAAAGCCTGATGAATCTACATATTTCTTTAATTTATTTGGAAAATATGAAGAAAAAGGAAAAATAATACATTACAATGGAGAAANNNNGATTTATGGATGGATTGTTCCTGTTTTTGCAGGTTTTGTTTCTGCTTTATTAGGAATTGGTTCAGGGATATTAAAAGTTTTGGGAATGGATTTAATAATGAAGTTACCAATAAAAGTAAGTACTGCAACAAGTAATTTTATGATAGGAGGATCTGCTGATACATCTTCAATTTTATACCTCAAAGCTTGTTAAACTAGACTTTATTTTATTGCCTTTCCTTACTTTAGGGGTTTTAATTGGTTCAAGGATCGGAACTAGATTATTAATTAAAATAAANGATAACAAATAGAGATTCATTTTTATAACATTTATATCATATATAGGTGCAAGATTATTATTAGAAGGTTTGAATATTAATAATCTACTTTATTCGTTATTGGTTGATTTTTTAGTCTCTTTAATTTCATTTATATTATTAAAAAAGGTAAAATTTAAAGAAAAAGAAGAAGAAAAATTAAATTTTGAAAAATATATTAAAGAAGATGATGTTTTTATTAACAAAATGTATAAGTTTCAAAAAATTGACTCATAGTATTATTTATTCTAAATATATTAGCTATAATATATTATTTATTAACAGAAAATATCTTATTATCATATATTTATTATTTTATTTTGATTTCTGTACCATTTATAGAAGTTTTAATGGAACTAAAGAAATATCTTTATGAAAATAATATATTATATATAGCANTATCAACAATCATAATAATTAATTTAACATTAGGTATGTTTATTTTACCATTTTTAATTTTATAAATTATTATAATCTTTTAATAATGAAAATACTTTTATAAAAAGTTAAGTATACTTTTTTGATTTTCTCCTCTTATTTTTTTAATTGTAATTCCATGAGTCTCTAATATAATCTTTTAATATCTTCATAATTTTCTTTTATTGCTTTAATTGTTCTTTCGTCAGCCGGATATCCAGTTCCAAAATCAATATGTATTTTTTCTTTAATCTTATCAATTTCTTTAACTCTTATAACCTTTGCAATAATTGAAGCTGCAGATACTATAGGATAATTTTTGTCTGCTTTATTTTCTGCAATTATTTCAACATTTATTTTTAAATTATTTTTTATATATTCTATTACTTTTTTTGTATTAACCATTGGGGAATCAACTATAACTTTATCTGGTTTTATTTCTTCAATTATCTTTATCATATTTTCAAATTCTAAATAATTTAATCTATTTTTATATACATAATAATCTATTGTTTTTGGACCTATTATTATATATTTATATTTATCTGTAGCTTTATTATTTCATTATATATTTCTTCTCTTTGTTTTCTTGTTAATTCTTTAGAATCTCTAACACCTAAAAATATTAATAATTCAATTTTTTCTTCTTCAATACAATAACCAGCAATTACCATTGGTCCAATTACAGGCCCCCTTCCAGCTTCATCAATTCAAATATTAATTTCATTGTGTACTAGATTTTTTCCATACTCTTGCATATAAGCCTCTTTTTATAACAACCCTATCAATATCAACTGCAATACCTTTTTCAGAATTTAAAATTTTTTCAGAATACATTAATGCAGTTCCATATGCAACTATTTCCCCCTTTAATGTAAATATTGTTACTAAATATCCTTCTTTTATATTTGAGTATAATTTTAATATTCCTTTTACTGTTAGGTTTGCTCCATGTGCAATTGCATCTACTGCAGTATCTAATATCCAAATTGTAGTTGTATGATNTGCTGCAACTTCTGCTGAGTAGAAAGACTCTTCATTATATATTTTTCATTATTTTCATTTCTCCAAAACCATATTGGGACATTCTATATCTTGTAAAGTAGATAAAGGATATTTTTCAGAATCTTCTTTTAGTTCTCCAACCCTGATTCTTCTTAGATTGCTGCATATGTGCTTTTGTTCCTAAAGCTTTTCCTATATCATCTATTAATTTTCTTATATATACTCCAGCCTCTGTTGCAATTTGTAATAACCAATCCCTACCATCAATTTCTAATACTTTTATACAATAAACATTTTTTTCTCTAGGAACTTTTTTTACTGCACATTTTAATGCAGGTTTTTGAATAATCTTTCCTTGGAATTTATTTAGTACTTCATATACTTTATTTTCATCAATATCACTATGTATATGCATCCATGCTATATATTCTTTTCCAGCAGTTAGCAATAATTTTAATACTTTTGTTCCTCTTCCAATTCCTATTGGTAATACTCCAGTTACTTTTGGATCCAATGTACCTGAATGTCCAGCTTTTTTATTTAAAATATTTTTTATCCATCCAGAAACCTGATGTGATGTAGGGTCCTTTTGGTTTATCTAAATTAATAATTGAGAAATCTAACAATTCACCTATTGGTCTTTTCCATGGATCATAACCATATTTTTCATTTGTTTCTTCTTCTCTTTTAACAAGGATTTCATATTTTTCTTTTTCATATGGTAATTTACATATATTCTACCATAAGATTTTGATAATAAAAACTCATATATATACAACTGTGAATTTTTATGTATTTATTAATAAATTTTTCTATTTATTACTAATGGATTGTCATATTATTTTATGATATGGATGTATTTTTGTATTAAAAATATAATATACGAGCTTTTAGATATAAATAAAAGGCAGTAGAAATGATAAATTTTGAAGAATAAAAAATTATTGTGAAGATTGATTAACTTCTTGTGTGGTTTCTTCTTTATTTTCTTCCTTACTTATATTTTGACCTAATAGTTTTTCTTTATTTATATTTGAATAAGGATTATAACCTATTTTATCTTCTTCATCAACTTTTACTAAATAACCTGGGGAAGATATTACTTTATCACCTATAACAATATGTCTATGTACAATTAATTGTCTTGCCTGTTTTATTGTTTTTGCTAAACCCTATCTAAATACAATTGTTTCTAATCTTCTTTCCAATATTTCTCTTACTGTTATATTTAAAGCTTCGCTTATATCAGAATTTTTATTTAATAATCCCAATTTAATTAATCTATTCTTTAATTTTTCTTCTTCTTTTGATACATCTACTCCAGCAGCATTTTTAGCATTTAGATATCTAACATAGAATCTTATTCTTCTAGCGATTGTAAAAGCTTTGTCCATATTTCTCTTTTATTTTTTAATCCATATTGTTTTAATAATTGCCTTTCTTCTTCTATTCTATCCTTTTGCCATAGATGTCCTGGACTTTCCCAAGTTTTTCTATTTCTCCACATTTTATTCTTTATTTTCAGATTTTTGCTGGGCCCTTAATTCTTTACTTTTTACTACACCAAAAGTAGAACTCTTTTCTATGATGTGATCTTGTTTTTTGTCCTCTAACAGGTAATCTATAAGTATGTCTCATTCCTTTCCATGTTTTTAATTCAATTTCTCTCTTTATATCCATTTTTACTTTGAATTTCCCAATCAGGTCCTACTAAATGTTTATCCTGACCATCTTTAGGATCTCTTCTCCTATTTAGTATCCAGTAAGGTATACCATAATTTTGTGGTCTTTTTAAACAATCTTCTAATTTTTCTAATTCTTCATCTGTTAAAGATCCTAAAGCTTGCCATTTATTTATCTATAATACACTACATGCAGCAATAGCAAATCTCCAGTTTACACCAGGTATTTTTCTTAATTCTAAAATTATAGGTTTATGTCCATCTAATTCTACTCCTACAATACGTATAACATCCTTTAGTGTACTTCCTTCAGGTATTATTACTTTAAGTGCACCAGGCATTAAAATATTTAGATAAAAAATGTTTAAAAGTATATTATAAATATACATCTATGAAAGTTGGATATGTTATAAAAGAGGCAACATCTGAATATTTTTATTTTGTTGTTGATCCAAAGGAAAGATATTCGGTAGGTATTGGAAGTATAGTTAAAGTAAAAATAGGTGATTTCTTTTATTTTGGAATAATTGAAGATTTAAAATCTGAAGCTATTGAAGAAGAAAGATTATTTGATTATGACGGCAATAGAATTATTATATGAACAAATGAAAAAATTGCAATATTTAATAATTGGTAAGGCAATATTTATTGGAGTAATAAAAAATGGAAAAATATTACAAGAAAAACCAAAAACACCTCCAGTTCCTGGGGATGAAGTATATTTACCAGAAGAAGAAGAAGTAAGTAAAATATATTCATTTGAAGAAAAAGAATTATCAATACCTTTGGGAAAAATAAATTTACAAAATAAAGAATTTATTGTANNNNTGACATATAAAGAATTTAATTATAAGACATACAGGTATATTTGGAATAACAGGTTCTGGAAAAAGTACAACAGTTGCTCATATAGTAAATGGAATTATCAAAAAAGAATATACCAATATTGTTATTTGATATTCATAGAGATTATATTTTATCATTTGAAAATTCTATAATAATAACATTTGGTAAAAAAGAAAAAGAATTTATTGAAAAATTAGTAAGCGAAAGAAATAAGAAAAATGTAATAGTATATAATGCAAAATTACAATTATATTATTGAAAAGATTATATGGAAAGTTTTTTGGGAATATCTGGAAAACAGGCTCCTCATGTATATTCTTTATTATATAGAATTTTATCATTAGAAGAAGGAAAAGCACCGANATTTATGGATAAATTATTAGAAATGGTAAATAAACAGAGATCCCCGTCAAGTATTTGAAAAATATAAAAATAGAGAAGATGTCAATAAGATCTCTACAATCAAGATTATTAAGGATAAAAGATTGGATGTTGTTTCCAAAAAATGTAGATGATATGGGTGAAAATGTAGATGAATTATTTAATAAATTGCTAGAAGATATTAGAAACTTTAATATTTCAGATTATAATATAGTTAAAGAAGAAAATGTAGGAAATATATTTAGAAGAATCTAAAAAATTTATTCCAAGGGTAATTATATTTGATTTATATCCATTATCAATAGAAGAACAGAGAATATTAATAGATATATTATTAGAAAGTGTTTATGAAAAATA
>NZ_OV100765.1:227125-229519 GCF_920984865.1 Candidatus Nanopusillus massiliensis
TGCAAATTAAGAAATAAAACAGATATTTTGGGAATTGTAATAGAAGAAGCACATAGATTTGCATCAAAAAATAGTGAAGTTTCTTCAAAAATATCTTTAATTGCAAGAGAAGGAAGAAAATTTGGTTTGGGATTAATTTTGATATCTCAGGTACCTTCTAGTATTATTGAAGATATTACATCTCATTTAAATACATTTATTTTATTAAAGATACTTAATCCAAAAGACTTAGAATTTATAAGAAAAACATGTCCATGTTTATCTAGAGAATATTTTGAAGCATTAACAAAATTAGAAACTGGTTCATGTCTAGCAGTTGGATTAGCATTAAAAAATCCTGCAATATTAAAGAGTAATAAAATCTGTAGAAGTTGGTGGAACAGAGGAAGATATAGATAATATNATAAGAGAGAGAATATTTTATGGAAGTAAAAATAATTTTTAATGGAATAGGAAATAATTTCTTATTTTCTGAGCAAGATAGATATAAATTTTTTGATTATTTGATTGATAAATATAAATTGGTAATAAATAACAAAAAAATAATAATATCTGATAAAGAAAAATTTTCTTCATTTTTATTGATACAAATAAATTTACTATTGCATTAAATTATTGGGAAAGAATTGATTATTGTTTTATATATATTTCTTCAAATAATTGTGTATGTTTAATTTGTTCATGATTTATTAGAGTATCTAAAACCCAAATATTTTAAAATTGTATAAAGATCAAAATTATTTATATGCCGCGGTGCCCGAGTGGTCCAAGGGGTATGGCTTGAGACCATATCCCCGAAAGGGGGCGTGGGTTCAAATCCCACCCGCGGCGTTTATATAAATTTTCTATAAATGTAATTAATGGAATTTAATGAATATCAAGAAAGGGCAAAAGAAACTGCAATATATCCAAATATATTGGATGGAGGATTTTATTATACTGCATTAGCATTGGCTAGAGAAGTTGGAGAATTATTAAGAGTAAAATAAAGAAAATTGCCAGAGATAATATTCAAATACCAAGAGAAGAAATTATATCCGAACTTGGGGATATTTTATGGTATCTTTCAGAAACTGCAAGAAACTTTAATATTTCTTTAGAAGAGATGCAGAATATAATTTGAAAAAAATTAGAAGTAGAAAAGAAAGGGGAACCTTACAAGGTAGTNGGGATAATAGATAGAAATAAAGGATTTTTTGTTATTATCTTTTTAAATAATAAAGGGGTTTTTATAGTATCAATGATAACCTTGATTTTATCAAAGGTTCTCCAAGAATTAAATTCGGATTTAAATTATGGGTTAACAAAAGAGGAAGTTGAAAGAAAGGTTAAAAGAGTATGGATATAATTTAGTAGAGGAAAAGAAAGAAAGTAATTTGATTAAGTTTTTGAAAAAATTTGCTTCATTTTCTTCAATAATGTTGGAAATTATTATAGTCTTATATTTAATATTTGGAAGATATATAGATGCATCTTTAGTTTTGTCTTTATTATTTATTAATGAATTAATATCTTTTATACATGAAGAAAAAGCAAATAAAGCAGTACAAATATTAGAAGGAAAAATTACAAATAAAAGCAAGGGTATTAAGAGAAGGACAATGGAAATTAATTGAATCAAAATATCTGGTTCCAGATGATATAATAAGATTGAGAGCTGGAGATATATCTCCTGCAGATTGTATAATTTTTAGTGATGATATATTGGATATAGATCAGTCAGTATTAACGGGAGAATCTTTAACAGTTGAAAAGAAAAAAGGACAGATTGTATATTCAGGATCAATTATAAGAAGAGGAGAAGAAAATTGTTTTGTATATAAAACTGGAAGGAATACATATTTTGTGAAGAACAGTAGAATTAGTATCTACAGCAAGACCAAAATTGCATATTGAGGAAATAAGAAATACAAGTTATTTTTGCATTATTAATAATTGTATTAATATTTGGAGGAATTGAACATTACTATTTTCATTTTTATATGTTCATAATTTAGAATTATATATTTCTACAGTATTGCCTTTTAATTATATCTTTATTACTTTTTGCAATTCCAGTAGCATTACCTGCAATGATAACAGTTACATTGGCAGTTGGTTCTATGGAATTATCAAAAAAGGGAGCATTAATTACAAGATTATCTGCAATAGAAGATGCTGCAACAATGACAACATTATGTTCTGATAAAACTGGTACTTTAACTCAAAATAAATTATCTATAACCGATATAAAAGAATTGAATAATTATAAAAAAGAAGATGTAATATTATATGGAACATTAGCATCACAAGAATCAAATAATGATCCAATAGATATGGCATTTATTAATAAAGTGAAAGAAATTAATATAAATAAAGATGATTATAGACAATTAGAATTTAAACCATTTGATC
>NZ_OV100765.1:229525-230960 GCF_920984865.1 Candidatus Nanopusillus massiliensis
CTAGAAGAACAGAAGCAAAAGTATTATATAAAGATAAAGTATTTTATGTATCAAAAGGTGCAGTAAAAATTATATTTAGAGAGTTATGCAAAATAAATATACCTGAAGAAGTATCAAAAATAGTTGATGATTTTGCATCAAGGGGTTATAGAACTTTGCCAGTTGCAATAAATAATAATAATAAATGGGAACCTGTTGGTCTTGTTGCATTATATGATGTTCCAAGAAAAGATACTCCAGAATTAATTAAAAAATTAAAAGATCTTGGAAAAAAAGTAAAAATGTTAACTGGAGATTCATTACCAATTGCAAAAGAAATTGGAAAAGAAATTGGATTAGATTATAATAAAGCAGTATCTGGAAATGGAAGTAAGAGAATTATTAAAAAGTCATCCAGAAAAAGCAAGGAAATTAATTAATGAATCTGAAATATTTGCAGAAATATATCCAGAAGATAAATATTATATTGTAAAAAATCTACAAGATAAAAAAGAAATTGTTGGAATGACTGGAGATGGTGTAAATGATTCTCCATCATTAAAACAAGCTGAAGTTGGTATAGCAGTATATAATGCAACAGATGTTGCAAAATCTGCGGCCTCTGTTGTATTAACAGTAGAAGGTTTAAGAGGTATTGTAGATTTAGATAGGATTGGGAAATCAGTATATCAAAGAGTTGTTACATGGATATTAACAAAAAATAAATAAAACAATAGAAATTGCATTATTTGTTTTATCAGTATTTCTATTTACTACGATTCTTTATCATAGTCCATCATATATTTTATCGTCTACAGATGTATTATTATTTTTCTTTAATACAAGAGTTTCAAACAATAGCATTATCTGTAGATAATGAAAGAGGATCTCAATATCCTGAAAAATGGAATATATTAAAATTGGTAAAGAAGGCAGNTAGAATGGGTGTATTTACATTTTCTGAAATGTCATTATTATTATATATAGCATTAAATATATTAAGAAAAAGTAAAGTTCATCTTTTACATTCTTTCTTCTTTATAGCAATAACATATTTTGGTCTATTAATGCCATATATATTTAGGGAAAATGACAGATTCTATAAATCAAAACCTAGTAAATCTTTCTTATATCTACAATTGCAGGATTAATAATTGCATCTATTATTTCATTATTTGGATTTGGAATAGTTGTTCCAATAAATCTTTACTATTATTCACTTGTGGTATTGTACAGCTAATTTTTATATTTTTAGTAAATGATAATATAAAGATATTATTAAAAAGATTTGGAATTGGAAGGGCCTAATATTTTTCATAACCTTTTACAATCGGATTTTCTATTGTATATTTTGTTAAAATATTTACAGCCTGGCTTTCTGTTTTTTTCTTAATCATTGGGAATGGTATAATTTCTTTTATACTCTTTATTCCTAATAATAACATTATTACTCTAT
>NZ_OV100765.1:231004-232820 GCF_920984865.1 Candidatus Nanopusillus massiliensis
AATGCTTCTATAAAGNNCTGATCATATAAATGTGCTTCTTCAAATCCTAATTCTCTCATTTTTGCTTGTTCTAATAATAATTTATTTTGTAATATTGGATCATTTAATTCAGAATATATATTTGTAATTTCTACTCCTAAGATATATCCTTCTGCTCTCTCAACTAAGGAACCATATTTTCTACTTATTTTACAGAAAGGTGTACTCTCTTTTGGATGTTCTATAATATATGTTGGTTCAATTAATTTATCTTCAACCAATTCTTCAAATAATGCAGTAATTGCTAGACCCCTATTATATTCTTTTAATTCTAATTGAATATTATTCTGTTTCATTATTTCCAGTATTTCTTCATCTGATAATTTTGTTACATCTATATTTGTATATTCTTTTAATTCACATACATTGTTAGTCTTCTCCAAGGAGGTTTTAATGATATCTTTCTATCATTATATTCAATATAATCTCTTCCAATAACATCTTTTGCAATTCCATATATTAAATTTTCTACTAATTCCATCATTTTATCTCTATTTGCATATGCTTCATATGCTTCAAACATTGTAAATTCTGGATTATGCCTAATATCTATTGATTCATTTCTAAAATCTTATCCCATTTCATATACTTTATTAAATCCACCAACAATTAATCTTTTTAAATATAGTTCAACAGCAATTCTTAAATACCAATTCTCTTTTAAATCATATGCATATGTAATAAATGGTTTTGCATTTGCTCCTCCATATATTGGTTGTAATACTGGTGTTTGAACCTCTATATACCTAAATTTTCAAAATATTTTCTTACATAACTTATTGTTTTAAATCTTATTTCAAAATATTTCCTTACTTCGTCATTCATTAATAAATCTAAATATCTTTTTCTATATCTCTCTTCTACATCAGAGAATCCATACCATTGATCTGGCAAAGAAATTAATGCTTTTGTTAATATAATCCAATCTTCAGCAAATACAGATAATTCTCCAGCTTTTGTTTTTCCTACTTTTCCATATACTCCAATTATATCCCCTCTCTGAATAAACTCAAATGCGTCATCAAAATTTTTTGTTATATCTTTTTTAATAACAACCTGTATTCTATAACCTTCTTCTTTTATATCATAGAATACAATTCCACCATGTTTTCTAATTGAATAAACTCTTCCAGTAATTTTAACATACTTATCCATAAATTTATTAGGATCATTTACTATTTCCTTTACATCATTCGACTTATCAAATTCATATGGATATGGATTATATCCTTTTTCTTTCATTTTTTCTAATACTTTTAATCTATCTACAATATCTATATCTAAACCAGTTTTAGGTTGGTCTTTATTCTCCATAGCATAATTCATTGTAGAATTTAATTTATAGATATTAACAGAAAAATCCTTATTATTGAGTNTTCCGATTCAGGTTCATACATAAACTAATTTAAAAAATATTTTTAAATTTTTGGAGTTCTAATTGATTTTATAAATTTAAAGTATATTTATAACATCATTTTCAGATAAATATTTAACATTCTTCTATTAATCTTTTATATTTACTTTTGATGATCGTTTATTTTTATCTATAATAATATTTGCATAACATCTTCCGAGATTATAGATCCATACATTTTCTTCTTCAATGTTTAGTAGGTTTTTATTTTCAACATCAATCTTTACATGTTCTTATATTTCCGTCTATAAATTTATACGCTTCTGGATATCTATAATATGCATTTTTATAAAAGTATATTAAAAATTCTAAAAGAAATTTTAAAAAATTTTATTAAAAAAGCTTCCCATTCATCCATATAAG
>NZ_OV100765.1:232826-232913 GCF_920984865.1 Candidatus Nanopusillus massiliensis
AATATGCAATTTCATGGTCTTCTATAATATCTATGAAAGCTTTTGCTATATCTTTTTCTATATTATTACCATTTATATATACTGGAT
>NZ_OV100765.1:232940-233221 GCF_920984865.1 Candidatus Nanopusillus massiliensis
AGACAATAATAGAAGGTCTAATTATTTTCATAAAACTCAAATTATTCAATATTTTATCTATATTTTTTCTTAAAGCTTTTTCTTGAATATAAACTTCTCTTGTTATTGGAGAATAAAACCCAATAGATGTTTGATCTATTNNNTTTTTATAGTATGATNNNNTAAGAGGTGTTGATATGGAAAATGATAAAGAGAATGTTTTAAAAGAAGTAGGATAAGTCATATTAGAAATTATTTCATAAAAAGAGAATCCATAAATGGATGNTAAAGAGATGAGCAAA
>NZ_OV100765.1:233249-233518 GCF_920984865.1 Candidatus Nanopusillus massiliensis
TTTGCTATTATCAATTTTAATTTTTCAGTCTTTATGCCATTATTATTAAGGTATTCTATAGTATCTTTAAAACTATTTTTTATAATGTAATTAAATTATACATATATTCATTCATTACTACATAATAATAACAATTTTTTATAAGTTTTTATTTATTTAAAAATTCAGTATTTTTATACCATATTCCTAATTTTTAAAATTCTCAAAAATTATACATAATTCATGATAACAGAATATATCAATGTATTTATTACTATGTTTATTATATT
>NZ_OV100765.1:233603-233962 GCF_920984865.1 Candidatus Nanopusillus massiliensis
ATAGAGCATTCTTAATTGCATATTTGTTATGGTTAATAATATTTCTATGTGGTAATTGGTTTTTAATAATTTTGGGAATAAATTCTAATAGATTTTAGAATTGCTGGAGGAATATTTTTATTTTATATTGCATTTGAAATATTGGTAAAGGATATTCCATCTCATGTAAATATAAAAGATAATAATGAACTATTTAGAAGATATTATTGCAACCCCCCTGGCTATTCCATTAATTACAGGTCCGGGTGTTATTACAACAACATTAATTTATACATCTTGAAGTCTCAATTTAATATATCTATTTTTATCAATGTCTTTAGCATTTCTTATTTCTTATATAATAATTTATAATAGTACTT
>NZ_OV100765.1:234016-234268 GCF_920984865.1 Candidatus Nanopusillus massiliensis
GTTTAATATTATTGGCAATAGCAATNNNNATAATTATATCTGGAATAAAAATGCTATAAAAAATATTATTTTTCTTGAATCTTTGTACTTACTATTATAAGATAACTATATATTTTCATATGTATTTTTTATATATGAAATTTATGATAATAATTCATAGAAAAACTGGTAAAAAAGTTTTATATAGAAAATAAAGATAAGGATTTTNNNNCGCATTTTGGGATAATAAAAAAAGAAGATTTAAATAAGGAA
>NZ_OV100765.1:234364-234457 GCF_920984865.1 Candidatus Nanopusillus massiliensis
AGTCAATTCATGAAAAAGATATAGGATTATTATATTCTTTAGTAAATATTTCTCCAGGAATGAGAATTGTAGAAGGAGGAACTGGTTCTGGAA
>NZ_OV100765.1:234473-234653 GCF_920984865.1 Candidatus Nanopusillus massiliensis
TAGCAAATTCTATAAGACCAAATGGAAAAAATATATTCATATGAAATTAGGGAAGACTTTTATAATATTGCAAAGAAAAATCTGGAAAAATTAAAATTATTGGATTATGTTGAATTAAAATTAAAAAATATTAATGAAGGAATTGATGAAAAGGATATAGATTTAATAATATTAGAAATA
>NZ_OV100765.1:234692-234777 GCF_920984865.1 Candidatus Nanopusillus massiliensis
ATTAAAATTTGGTGGATATTTAGTATCTTTTTTACCAAATATAACTTCTGTAATAAAATTATTGGATTCAAATGATAAATTCTTA
>NZ_OV100765.1:234782-234979 GCF_920984865.1 Candidatus Nanopusillus massiliensis
TGGAGTATATGAGAATTTTTATAGAAAATGGAATATGAAAAAGGAAAAGTTCTTANNNCAAGAAATTTAGAATTGGTTCATACAGAATTTTTAGTATTATTTAGAAAGGTATAAATAATTTTAGCTATTAACCGAAAAATTTAACTTTCAAAATATAATAATAAAATTATGATAAAGCATCCAAAGAAATTACATTT
>NZ_OV100765.1:235007-235415 GCF_920984865.1 Candidatus Nanopusillus massiliensis
AAAAAAAGGGATACATTAAATGGAATTATATATACATATGAAGAATTATATTTTAGATGGATTTGAAATAGAGATTACAGATGGGGTAAAATTAAAAGAAAATTTAAACAAATATAAAAATGGATATATAAAGGATAAAGAATTTATATTAACATCTCATGNCCTATAATATATTAATTTAAATTCTACAGAAGAATCAAAAATAAATAAATAAATAAATATGCTATATAATGCTGCAAGATTATTATATTTATCTGGAGGATATTCTGTTGTTTTTCATCCAGGTTGGTATTTAAATAATTCAAAAGAGGAAACATATAATGTAGTAAAGGAAAATCTAAAGAAATTAATGGATAAACTAAAAGATGAAGGTATTGATATTTATATAAGNNNAGAAACAATGGAATT
>NZ_OV100765.1:235421-236063 GCF_920984865.1 Candidatus Nanopusillus massiliensis
AAAATTTGGGGATGTAAATGAATATAATAAAATTATCACAAGATATAGAAAATGTTTTACCTGCAGTAGATTTTGNCCATTTAAGGTATAGAAATAATAGAAATGATGTGGATTATTTTATAGAAATATTGGATAAAATAGAAAATGAACTTGGAAAAGAGGCTTTAAATAATATGCATATTCATATGTCTGGAATAACTTTAGATAAGGAAGGTACACATTTAAATTTGGAAGAATCTGATATGCCTTGGAAAGATATATTAAAATTATTAAAAGAATATAAAGATAAAGGTATTGTAATTTCAGAATCTCCAAATATTGAAGAGGATGCAATTAGAATGAGAGATTATTATAAAAAATTAAAGTAAATTTCTTGCTAAATTAATAAATGCTGGTCTTGNTATCAAATATCCTATCCAAACAGTAATTATTACCATAACAGCAAATCCTTTATATAATCGATAAACCTGCTACAAATGCTGGGAAAACTGATAAACTTTCTAATATAATTGCTAATAATATTATAAACATAGCTTTTTTAATTGCTTTATCCAATCTTTCTGTTTCTTTTACTTCAACATTTTCTCCTTTCTTTGCTCTTAATATTTCTTCAGCAGCAACTCATTATCATCAATACCTGTA
>NZ_OV100765.1:236071-236174 GCF_920984865.1 Candidatus Nanopusillus massiliensis
AAGTATAATACCAATGAATCTAGATATCATATGTCTGATGTATTGCAATACCTATTGCAAATGCTATTAAAAATTCAGATGCCAGNNNTAATGTAACTAATGC
>NZ_OV100765.1:236179-236419 GCF_920984865.1 Candidatus Nanopusillus massiliensis
CCTTTAAATTTCTATATGCTAAATATAAGAGTGCAAATATGCCAATCAATATTAATAATAATACTAATTCNNAAGATTTTAATATATAATATCCAAATATTGGTGGAATTACTGATTCTTGAACAATATTAAATTTTGAAGGTAGTATGTCCATTTTCTAATATTATATATAAATCATATGCTTGTATATATGCATTATATTGTGCTTGTGCCATAGAATTTCCTGTTCCAGATACTTGA
>NZ_OV100765.1:236435-236535 GCF_920984865.1 Candidatus Nanopusillus massiliensis
GTATTTGAACCTTTTAGANCTGCTGCAATTAATAATGTTGATACATTTAGATTATCTAAATAGAATANTACTGGTTCATTTAAATATGCTCCTCCATCTT
>NZ_OV100765.1:236547-236650 GCF_920984865.1 Candidatus Nanopusillus massiliensis
GATAGGTTTTGTGTAGCTTGTGCAAACTTATTAGCAGCTTGTGATGATAATAATAATGTGAAATAATATGTACATATGTATTGATTACCTGCTGGAGAACATC
>NZ_OV100765.1:236673-236772 GCF_920984865.1 Candidatus Nanopusillus massiliensis
TCCAAATAATGGTTTTATTTCTGNNCCAGTAAATACTGTTGTATTACCAATTTTTGCATAAAATTCTCCTTGACTAANNATCTATGGAATTAAATCTCC
>NZ_OV100765.1:236946-237330 GCF_920984865.1 Candidatus Nanopusillus massiliensis
ATCTATTCCATAAGATATTAAAGAAGATTGTGTAATATTTGTTTCATTTATTAATGATTGATATTGGAATGTTCTCTAAAACAATATTTCCATTAACTTNNNCTTATTTGTAAAAATGGAGAATTAATATTATTATATATACATGTATAATAAGAATTTATTGAATTTACATAGCAACCATTTATTGAATATATGTATGTACNNTTTGGTAAAATAACAATAGAAGAACTTCTACTTTATTACTAGTTAATGCNNNTGCATCAAATACTAAAGCTGCAATAAAAATTATAATAAATATTAAAACTCTCCAATTTTTTATTAAAGACTTAATGTCCATATTGATGTTTTTATGTAAAACATTTTTATGGTTTTCCTCTTGAATAT
>NZ_OV100765.1:237389-237790 GCF_920984865.1 Candidatus Nanopusillus massiliensis
AATGTACTGATGTTAGATTTAATTATATTTATTACATCATTATATTCTAATCCATAATATTGAAANNATACTGTTCCATATTCTGTTTTATAACTTTTTGGTTCTGGATATTTTTTAACTATTTCTAATCTTTTTTCATAATCTTTTGTATGTTTAATTGCTTCTATAAATTTATTTATATTTGGTTTTTTCCTTACAAACGATATTATTGGTATCTTTAATCCATTATATAAATATTCAAAATCTATTAAATTAAATCCACCAAAAGATATTCCATTTGTTGCTATTATTCTTAATTGATCATAATGTTTTGTCCTTTTTACCATTTCAATTATTTTATCATTTATATCAAATCCATCTATTTCAATTTTATTTGATAATATTCCATCTATTTGTAAAGA
>NZ_OV100765.1:237865-238382 GCF_920984865.1 Candidatus Nanopusillus massiliensis
TATGCTTATTTCTCTTTTGATATCCATTTATTAAAATATTTTTCCCAATCTAATTTAAAAAATATTATNCTCACATAAAATAAATAATATTGAAGATATTATAGATAATTGTAATAAAGGTATTTTTGATATATAACTTATTTTATTTAAAATAAATATTTCAGCATATAATTCTAAAAAGGATTTTAATGTTTTTCCTAGAATTGCTATTAAATNNNATTTTAATATACTTATTTTTTCAATTCCAAATGATAAAAATAATAGANCATCTAATGGTAAAAATGGTAATATAACTAAAAAGAAAAAAATCATGTAGAAGTTTTTACTATTTGATATTATTTTTATGAATAGTAAATTTTTATTATTCTTTAGTGGTTTTGATAGAAAAATACCAATAATATACATTACAAATTTTCCAGTAGNNNNGCCTATACCTAAAATAATAGATACTAAAATTATATTATATATATTTATTCCAACAATTGATAATACTGGTATTGATAATAAAACAAAAAGG
>NZ_OV100765.1:238402-238642 GCF_920984865.1 Candidatus Nanopusillus massiliensis
AATTTAATAAAAATGATTCAAAAAATATGTACAGTATATAATATATATTCATTCTTCAAATTCTAAAATATCTCCAACAGCTATTAACTTTTTATTATCTTTATTATTTATTTTTTCAGTTAAAAATTCCTTTTTAGTTATTTTTATTCCTAATATTTTTTCAATTTTCTTAGCTAAATTCATGCGCAGGTATAATTTTTTTATTTTCTATTGATTTATAGTAGACTTTCTTTTATTCCT
>NZ_OV100765.1:238649-238803 GCF_920984865.1 Candidatus Nanopusillus massiliensis
TTGTCCAAATCTTCTTGCTTTAATTTATGTTCTTCTCTATATTTTATCAATATTTTATTATAATTTTCACTATAACTTCTCCTACAATCTCTTTTATCTCCAATTTATTTTCTTTGATTATATTTCCATTTTCATCAACAGGTTTACCATCTTT
>NZ_OV100765.1:238942-239054 GCF_920984865.1 Candidatus Nanopusillus massiliensis
AGCACCAATCATTACTCCAAAGGATATTGCTGCAGATAATAATAAATAATATAGAGCTTGAAGCAAATACTGTTGAATTTAGCCCTAAATATGATAATGCAATAATTAAGAA
>NZ_OV100765.1:239067-239140 GCF_920984865.1 Candidatus Nanopusillus massiliensis
AGTTCCTTTTACAATTTTTGCAACATNNTTCTTTATATTAAATAGATATGCAATAATATCTCCAATAATTATA
>NZ_OV100765.1:239154-239250 GCF_920984865.1 Candidatus Nanopusillus massiliensis
TTATTATTGCAGTATAGATTAAATTTAAGATATAGAATAAATAATAATAGGAAGAAAAATCTACAACAATTCCCAANNNNAGAAAATATAATATTA
>NZ_OV100765.1:239261-239382 GCF_920984865.1 Candidatus Nanopusillus massiliensis
TATTAAACTTAAAATTAGATTTGATATATTTATTCCATAAAATAATTGTGGATTTTTCTTTTGAATTTCATTTAATTTTGTATAATTAAATATAATTNNTAATATGAATACAATAACTATT
>NZ_OV100765.1:239388-239469 GCF_920984865.1 Candidatus Nanopusillus massiliensis
ATATATCCAATTGTAGCAAATATTATAAAAATTATAAAGTAAGCTGTATAAGTTTTGAATATTTGATAGATATCCTAAAAT
>NZ_OV100765.1:239481-239649 GCF_920984865.1 Candidatus Nanopusillus massiliensis
TTGATTGGTAAATCTTTAATAATAGTTGACCTATGAAATCCATTAGATTTAATTTAAAAAAACTTTTATAAAAGATAAATAATCATAAATTTTAGGGCCCGTAGCTCAGTTGGTTAGAGCGTCCGGCTGATAACCGGGAGGTCGGGGGTTCGAATCCCCCCGGGCGCA
>NZ_OV100765.1:239657-239963 GCF_920984865.1 Candidatus Nanopusillus massiliensis
AATTCATTATTTGCTCTANNTTAGATATATATTTTATATTTCTTCTTTCTTTTGTATCTCATATAATTCTCTAATTTCTTGTATTGTATTTACATCTTTTTCACTTTTATCCCATNNNNTTCTATTAACTCTTGCAAATCTTAATGCAAAACCTGATTTATATTTTGGACTTTTTTGTATTTCATCATATATAACTTCTACAAACAATCTTTGGCTTAAACCATACAATTCTTCCTTCTTCTTTTATTTTATATTTTAATAATTCCTTTGTTAATTGAACATATTCATTATCAGATAATCCTATTG
>NZ_OV100765.1:240016-240088 GCF_920984865.1 Candidatus Nanopusillus massiliensis
AAATATAGATCTGAAATAAAATTTTTTCTTCTCCCATGTCCCCATTCATCCTCCAAATATTACTAAATCTAA
>NZ_OV100765.1:240097-251746 GCF_920984865.1 Candidatus Nanopusillus massiliensis
ATGTCCCTTTACTTTTCACCATGATTTATCTCTTTTTCCAGGAATGTATTTTGAATNTAATTTCTTTGCAACNNNACCTTCATTTTTCATATTAATAGATTCTTCAAAGAATTTCTTTGCTTCATCTTCTTTATTTGTAATTATCATTGCAGTTAAATCAATATTTCCTCTAATTTTTTCTAATATTTTTCTTCTATTTATATATTCATTATTTATTAATAATTTTCCATCTAAATAAATTATATCAAATAAAAATAATTTAACAGGTATTTCTTTTACATACTTTGAAATTTCATATGCTCTCTTTATTCTTTTTGAAATTTCTTGAAATGGTAATGGTAGATTTTTATTATAATCCCATGCAACAATCTCTCCTTCAACAACTACTTCATTATTTTTTATATTATTTAATATCAATTCTACTATATCTGGAAAAGATTTTGTTACTCCTTTAGTCTCTTAGTAAAGATTTTTACCTCATTTCCTTTTTTATGTATTTGTGCCCTTATTCCATCAAACTTTAATTCAAATGCTGCAGGAGAAAAATTATTAAATACATCTTGGAAATTATTTGCCTTTTCTGCAAGCATTGGTTTAAATGGGTGAAATAATCTAATATTAACATTTTCAATATTTTTTGGATTATCAAATAAATATTCTGATAGAACTACAATATCTCCAATTATTGCATGCGCAATTTTAATTTTTTCATCATCAATACTATATATATAGGATAAACAATCTTCAATTGTTCCTTCTAATACTCCATATCTCACATCTCCTTGTAAAATTATTGTTAACAATTTTGCTTCTAAAGGTGATAAATTTTTATATATTCCTTCTAGATATAATATTCTTTTTTCTCTAACCCTTCCCCTTCCAAATTTTCAATTTTCTTTAATTCATTATATATATCAATTATTGTACTATTTTTTGGCAAACCATTTGTTTAATTTTATATTTCCTTTTTCATAAATAATTTTAACAGCTTCTCCTAAGGCTCCGGATTTTTTATATAATAAACTTAATTCCTTAATATTTACTCCTAAATTATTTAATACATTTACAATAGTACTTATAGATAAAATTAATTTTCTTTCAATCCATTCTTCTTCACATTTCCCAAAATTAACCAAATAGTTATTTTTAATTCATTTTTATCTAAAGACTTTAATAAATCTACATAAAACATCAATTTTCAAAGATTTTTCATTAATTTTCTCAACTTTTTCTAATACTTCTGCCAATTTGCAGAAATATTTCATTATATTTAATATAAAAATGTTTAATCTTATATATGCAAATATGAATATTGATGATTTAAAAAATGTTTTTGAAAAAGAGTTTAAAGATTATATAGTTGGAATTAAATTAATTAATAATAAAAGTGCTGAATTTGATAATTTTGAATTTTATAATAAAGAATTAAATGAATATTTAAATTCTAGAAACTTTAAATTATATAAACATCAAGCTGAGGCATTAAATTTATTATAGAAAAATAAAAATCTAATTGTAACAACTCCAACAGCTTCTGGAAAATCTCATATATTTAGATTATATATTATTGATAATATATTAAAATATCCAAATAAAACATTTTTATTAATTTATCTCATTGAGAGCATTATTATATGATCAGTATGAAAAATTTGAAGAATTAATAAAAGATTTTGAAAATTATACAAATAAAAAATTAAATATTAAGATGAAGTTTATTTTGGGAGATTTAACATATAGTGAAAAGGAAAAAATAATAAGGGGAATATCAAATTTAATATTAACTACAATTAATAATTTACATTTATATATATTAAAAAATCATGATAAATTATTTTATTTCTTTAGGAATTTAGATTTAATTGTTGTAGATGAATTACTATTCATATAGAGGAGGATTTGGAACAAATGCTGCATATACATTTAGGAGATTATTAGATTATTAAAATATTTCTATAAAAATAATAATTTCAAAATATTAACATTATCTGCAACATTAAGAAATCCTATAGAATTTGCAAAAAACATGTTTGATCTAGTATTTTGAATTAATTGATAAAGATTATAGTAATAAATATAGAAAATATATAATTTGTTTGGATCACAGAAATTCAAGTTCAAGATTATTATTAAAAAGGTCAATAAGAATTTTAGTAGAAAATAATATAAAGTCTTTAATATTTATTGAATCAAAGAAAGGTGTTGATATTATTAAGGTTAGAATCACAAGATGTAGATAAATATAATAAGATTTTTACATATAAGGCAAGTTATTTAAGGGAAAAAAGAAAAGAAATTGAACAAAAATTTAAATCTGAGAGAATATTTAATATTATTAACTACATCTGCATTAGAACTTGGAATAGATATTGGGGAAATAAAATACTGTAGTAAAATGATGGAATACCTAGAGACGGAATTTCTTCAATAATCCAAAGATTTGGAAGATCTGGAAGAATTTCCGATTCAATAGATTTAATGATATTTAAAAAAGATGCACTAGATTTTTATTATTCAACAAATATAAATGAATTTTTAGATAGGATTGAAAAAAACAAATTAGAGAGTATTCCTTTAAATTTGGATAATGAAAAAGTTGTTAAAAAACATTTAAAATATTTAATAAATGAATTTGGAAGAATTGATAAAAGTATATTAAATGATTTGGAGAAAAAATATTTAGAAAAATTGGAAAGAGAAAATATTGTATCAAAAATAAAGGATCCATTATTTAGAAAAGAATATTATAAATTAAATGGTCAAGTAATATATTCTGGATTAAGAAATATTTCAGATAAAGTATATTATATTGTAGATTTAACAAAGGAAGAAGAAGAAATGATAAGAAGAATAAAGAAAAAGGAAGGATTAATAAGAATAATAAATATGCTAAAAGGTAAAGGAAAAATCTAGAAGAAATGGATAAACCTGCGTTTTATGATTATTTATAACCTGGAATGGTATATTACTCTTCAGGAAAATCAATTAGAAAACAGATTATTATAGTATAGATAATGTTACATTTGTATTCTTTAGACCAGAATTTTCAAATATAGAGACAAGTCCAATATATTATGAAGATGTAAAAATAATTAATACAATAGATAAAAAAGTAATAAATGATTGGGAAATATATTTAGGAAAAATAAAAGTAAAAAAAGAATTTGTTGGATATATAGAAAAATACAAAATGGGAGAAAATTATGCACAAAATATGAATTATTTTCAAAAAAGCATAAATTATGAATTTAATGATAAAAGCAATATGGATTGTAATACCAGAAGGATATCAGAGGGAATTGGAAAGTATTTATTATAATTTCTTTTTAGATAAATTAAAAAAGTATATTGAAAAGAAAAAATATAATATAAATGTTGATGAAATATTAAATTTTTCTTCTACTATAAGTAAAGATTTCTTTTATGAAAAATATAGAGGGTTAGCAAGTAAAAAAATAAAAGAAAAAATTGGAGAATTTTTAGAAAGGAATTATCTAATAAAAGATAATATATTAGTATTTTTAGTTAAGAAAATTGTTGATTATGAATCTTCATTTAGATCAGGATTGCATGCATAGAGCATAATATAATAAAAATATCTCCTGTTGTAACATTTGTAGATTCGCAAGAACTTGGCGGATATCCTCATCCAATTCATCCACAAACAAATAAACCAACAATATTTATATATGAAGGATATGAATCTGGTNNTGTTTTAGCAGAAATATTATATAATAATATAGAAAAATTAATTAAAAAATCTATAATATCTTTAAATAAATGTAAATGTATTGATGGATGTCCTAGATGTGTATATTCTTCTAAATGCGGAAATTATAATGAATATTTAGAGAAATATTCTGGAAGATTTATACAAAAAAGATTTTTAAATACTAAAAAATTCAATTGATTTTATGAAAGGATTCGACACATGGTAGTGCATTTGCAGCTGCATTACTAATAGCAGTATTATTACTGGTTGGATACTCATATTTTATATATCATAAATTTATTGGAGGATTTTATGATTTTGTAACAATATTCCAAAGTTATCCTATACAGGCAATTATAATATTTATTATAGGACTAATGATTGGATATCTTCAGGGTAAGGNATACTAATATATATTTAAAATTTTTTTGGAATTATAAAGAATGAAGGTAACACTTTCCACAAGCTAAAGAGATTAAAAATATATTACCAGCAATTAGTTAGCTTTTTATCAGAAAGAACATTTAAAGCAAATAAGGATGGTATATTTTTATCATCATTGGATCCACCAAATGTTGCAGTAATATTATTGGATATGTATCCAAATATGTTTACAGAATATGATGTACAAGATGAAGAAAAATTTACAATAAATTTAGAAGATTTAAAGAAAATAATGACAAAAGTCTGCATTAAAGAATCAAATATCATGGGAAATAGATAAAGAAAAGAATAAATTTATTTTAACTGTATAATGGAAAAGCTAAAAAATTATTTACATTGCCATTAATAGAATCTGAGGGATCTTTTATGGATTTGCCCAACTTAGAATTACCTATAAAAGTTAGAGATGGATTCAAAGCTATTCTATGATATAATAAGACTCTGCAAAAGTAATTGCAGATGAAGTAAAAGTTGTTGCAGATCCTGATGGTCCAAAGGTATCATTTATTGCTGAAGGTGAAGTAACATATATGAGAATTGATCTAACTCCACAAGATGAAAGTGTATTATCTATGGAAGTTCCACCAAAAGCAATGGCAAGATATTCTATAGATTATTTATATAAATTATCTAAAGTAGCAAGAATATCTGATACATTAACATTTAAATTGGACTCTGGAAAGCCAATATGGATTATTATAAGTCAACTGATAAATTTAGATTTGGATTTGTATTAGCTCCAAGAGAATAATCTGTTTTTTTAATATTTGCCCCAATTTTAAATTTGTTGGGTAAATACTATATTTTGGATATATACCTATGGGGTATGTAATATTGTAAAATAAAAATGCGTGTGATTAAAATCTCAAAGTATTTTTACGATAAGATCTCGTTCGTCATCAGTCAAAATATGAAAAATTTATAAGGGAGCTTAATAATATATATTTTATGGAAAGAGGAGAGAGGGGAAGTCCAATGGCTGTAGTTGAAAGGATCCTAAAGCAAAAGGGTGAACAAGCAGGAGTAACAAGAGTATCAGATAAAGCAATTAGATACCTAAAACAAGAATTAGAAGATATTGTATTAGAAATTGCAAAAGAAGCAGTTTCATTGGCAAATCATGGAAAAAGACAACTGTAAAGAGGGAAGATATACAATTAGCAACAAAACAAATATTCAAGAAGATGTAAAGGCTTTATAATAATTTTATTTTTCTTTCCTCAATGTTTTTAAATATAAATTGTTATAATATTTTATGGAAACAATGAGCTTAGACTTCTTTAGAAGAAGAAATATATTTGAGAGCATTAACAGGATATATTGTAGCAAAAAGAATATTTGATGAATATAAGAATATAGCAATAATAACATATCCAGATAAGTATGTTCTTCTCTATCATCTTCTTTAGTATCTTCCCTAATATCAAAACAAGGATATAGAGATAAAATAGCAAAAATATATTTATATGATGATAATAAGTTGAATGATATAGCAAAAGATATTGTAAAAAATAATTTTGATTCTGTATTTATTGCATATGGTGGTGAACAAAAGATAACATATGTATCAGAAATAACAAAGAAAACAATATTGGCATTAAAAAATGCTGGAATAAAAATTCATTGTTAATCCATGTAAGAATATTGGATTGCAACAAAACAATTATCAGAAATATTGAATGATGAAATACGAGAATATCTAAAATCTTTAAAAGAAATAAGAGTATTTA
Organism: Candidatus Nanopusillus massiliensis; assembly: GCF_920984865.1. Taxonomy (NCBI): domain Archaea; kingdom Nanobdellati; phylum Nanobdellota; class Candidatus Nanoarchaeia; order Nanoarchaeales; family Nanopusillaceae; genus Candidatus Nanopusillus; species Candidatus Nanopusillus massiliensis. The sequence continues at coordinate 245,984 of NZ_OV100765.1, forward strand.
AAGCAGATTTGCAAAATAAATTATTTATATTTCATAAAGTAAAGATAGATAATCAAAGTAAAATTAGAAAAATATGCAGAAGAAAAAATTACAGATGAGCATGTAGAATTATTAAAGAAATCCGTTCCTCCCAAATAATTTTTTAATATTTATAAATTATAATATATTTTTTAAATTAATGGAATATAAAATTGAAGGAAATAGTATACAAGATATTATAATCAATTTAAATCCAGGAGAATCTGTATATGTTAATCCGGGGCATTTAATATGGAAATCTTCTACAGTAAATGTAAATGCAGTTGTTCAAGGAGGAATATTTTCTGGTATTGGTAGAAAGATTANNNNTTCTTCTTTCTTTGTTCTAAAGTTAACAGGCCCTGGAATGGTAGATTTAACTGGATATGTACCTGGTAAGATTGTTGAAATAAATTTAAATAATTATGAAATATTTGTTGAATGTAGAGAATTGTTTGGCTGCAGAATCTAGTGTAAAATATAATGCAGCTATAACAAGATTGGGATTTGGAATACTTGCAGGAGAAGGACTATTAATGGCAAAATTTTCAGGAATTGGTAAATTATTTTTACATGCTCCAGGAGATATTTTACAATTAAATTTAAATGCAGGGCAATCTATAGATGTAGAGGCAGGTCATGTTTTAGCTGATTCTGCTGGTACTAAGGTATCATTTAAAAGAGTACGAGGAATTAAAGCAATGTTTCTAGGTGATGAAGGATTATTCTTTGCACATTTAGAAGGACCAGGTTTTGTATGGATTAGAACTTTGAGTAGATTGCAATTAATAGAAGGATTAATGCCTGAATTATCTAGATGTAAATAAAGATTTATAATATTTACAATATTTATTTATTTTACATATATTACATTTTGGATTAATAGGTTTACATATATTTCTTCCAAAAAAAACAAACAAAAAATTAATTTTATTATAATATTCTTTTGGTATAACCTGATATAATTCCATTTCAGTCTCTTCAGGATTTTTTGTTTTTACTAATCCAATTCTGTTTGATATTTTAATGAATATGTGTATCTACTGCAATATAATTTTTATTACATACAATTTTTCAACAAACTTTTGCAATCTTTCTTTCAACTCCAGGTAAAGATCTAATATATTCTTCTATCAATATATATTATAATCCCATTTTTCGGCAATTTCTTTAATCCATTTTGCTTTATTATTGTATAATCCAATATCCTTTATTGTATCCTTTATTTCTTCTAAAGATGCATTTCTAATATCTTCAACTTTATTCTATTTATTAAATAATCTTTCAGAAACTTCCAATGTTTTTTCTTCCCTTACTCTTATAGATAATAATATGTTATTAATACCTGAAAAGGATCCTTATATTTTTCCCAAATATATGGGGATGCAAGTTTTTCATTTATATTATTTTCCTTTAATGTTTCTTCAATTCCATTAATTATTTCTTTTATCATAATCTTCAGGATAAATCATTACTTTTTTGCCTTTTTCAAATAAATCATATATTATTTATTATTTTCTTCAACAAAATCTCTATCAATATTTGATAATAAATTATATACTTTATTGAAATATTGATCATAATGCATATTTAATATTTTTATCAAATATGGATCTGTTTCTATCCTTTTTAATATGTTTTCCTCTCTAAGATTATAATCAATTTTTTATATATTGGATCTTGCTTTTTTATATTTGTCATCTATATTTTTTAAGTTATCTAAAAATTCTTCAATTGCTTTATTTATTATTTTTTCTTTATCGATTTGAAATCCTGGTATTATTAGTGAATATATAATTTCATCATCATAGAAATTCGATAAAGAAAGCGAAGGAGAATATCCTATAACATATTTATTTCTAAATATTTCAAATATTTTTGAAGATGCTCCTAAATTATAAAATTCTGTTAATGCAGTAATAATATCCTCTTTTTTAATACCACTATTTATATTAATACTATAATATATTTGTTGTATATTTTTCATTTTTATTATTATATCTTTTCCTTCTCCCTTATTTGGATTTTTCAATTTTATATTATCTCCTTCCAATCTGGAAAAACATTTCTTGACAATTTCAATATCTTTATCACTTATATTCCCTTCTGAGAATATTGAAATATTTTTTGGAGAGTAGTATTTATATTTAAATTCCTCTAATGTATCCTTTGTTATATTATTAACCGTTTCAATATATCCTCCTACAGGATCCCCATAATCAGAATCTCCATAAACAGATTTTGATAAGTTATCATTCAAACTTACTGTTGGGTCATCTTCTCTCATCATTATTTCTGTTTTTACGACATTTTTCTCATTTTCAAATTCATTATTATCATATTTATCATTTTCAAACATCCAATAAAATAAGTCCACAATATTTTCAAATCCTTCTTTCATTACTGCAGCAAAATATANAGTATAATTATAATAAGTCATTACATGATAAATTGATCCATTTTCTTCAAATAATAGATGTATTTGATTTTTGTTATATTTTTTATTAGATTGAAACATCATATGTTCCAGTAAATGGGAAATTCCCCTAAATTCTTTATCCTCAAATACTGATCCAATGTTTACTAATATTCCTATTGCAATATTCTCATTTCTAAAAGGGACTTTATATAGATTTTATTCCATTATCCAAGATTTCATAATCAACCATTAATATAATTTATTAGTATTATGTTTATGTTTTTTAGATAAAATATTCAATGGTAATATATATAAGTAATTCAAATTAATAATAATTTTATGCCAGAGATACAAGTTAAGAAGGTTATTGTAATTAAAGAAAGGATCATATATATGGTATAATAATGAAGTATGGGAAGTATTAGAAATGGAAACTGCAAAGACAGGAAAGCTTGTTTCTGCAAAGGCTAGAATTTTAATAAGATCTGTTGTATCTGGAAAGACTACCGAGTTAGAAAAACCAACACAAGAACCAATAGAAGTTCCTGTTATAAATAAAATAAAGGGACAGGTTATTGCAAAAATATCGGATGATAAATATACAATAATGGATTTAGATACATATGAAACATTTGATGCAAAGGTATTGGATGAGAATTTAAAAGGTAAGATACAGGAAGGACAAAAAGTTGTTAGTTTGGGATGTTGGAGAAAGAATAATTGTACAGGCATTTAGAGAATAATGGCTTTAATTAGCTTATAGATAAATTTAAGTATAAAATAAGAGATAAAAGGATATAGACATATTTTTTGATGATGAAAGTGAAAAATTAAAAATATCAAAGTTTATTAAAGATATTACTCCAGAAAGTTTAAGAAAATATATAAAATCATCTTTGAGATATTCATTTCCAGAAACAATAGAAGATCTTTATGGATCATATTTAGTAAATACAGGAACACTTTTTTTATTATTAGGATTATTAAGCAATAATTATATATTTGATCATTTATCATATGTAGCCTTAGGATATTCTTCTTCAATAATTATTTCTACACTTTATTATAAGAATGATAAATTTAGAAAAGTAGCTAAAAGGGTTACTCCATATACTTAATTTTTTTACTAATTATATCTGCTAATCTTACTGGCTCTGGATATTTTCCTTCTATCCAATATTTTTCAGATAATTCTTTTGTTTTTTCTAATGATATTAAATTTCCTGGTGATGCATATATCGTTTCTCCAAATTTTTCTACTTTATATCCCCTAACTTCATTATTTATTATAATCTTATTATCAACAACATTTCCTGATAATAATTTTTTGGTTATTCCAATGGTAGGTATATTTAATTTTACTCCAACAAATGATGCTAGACCCATTTTAAATGGATGAGAAATTCCATGTCCATTTACAAATAAATATCTATTTTTTCTTTTATTTTATTGAATGTTTTTATAATTGGTTCTCCTTCTCTAAAAGCTAAAAAGGATGGTATATATGGAAATTCAATTTTTTCTTTGAATATATATTTATTGATTAATTCTAAATTTTTATCTAATATTACATATACTATATAACCTATATCATCTCTATAACTTAAATCAACACCACCAATTAAATTTATATCATTTATATTATCTTCTAAAATAATTTTTTTAGCTAATTCTTCTTGTATTTTTCTATATTTTAATAATATTTTTTCTTTTACATTAAAATTATCAAATAAATATTTTTCTAAATTTACTATTTTATTATTTATAATTTCTATTCCTTCATTTTTTAATAATTCTTCTTGTATTTTATTATTTATTATCCCATCAGAATTTAGAACCCTCCACCATGGTCCATTTAATTTTTTATAATAATTTATAATAAATTTTATTGAATATTTATCTCCCAAATATTCTGATAATATCTTAAATGTTGTTACTTTACCATATGGAATACTATTAATTAATTTACTTAATTCTTCTATAATTTCATTCATAATATATAATTTAAAAAATTATTTATAACAAATATACAAAATGGATGATTGGATAAAAGAAAGTTTGTTAGGAATATTATTATTAATATGTGGCTTGATTTTTAATATATTATTGATTAGGAGAAACTATATTAGTAATAAAGGGATTGATAGGATTAGTAATATTAATATTGGGTATACTAGTATTGTGGATTGGATATGAAGATATAAAATTAAATAAGGAATTAAAGGAAGTACAAAAAGAATTTAGCGAAGAAAATAAGCAAGAGCAAAATCAAGATAATCAAAATAAACAATGAAATCTGCATATAATTATTTTGTTGAAACATGGAAAAAAAGATTTAAAGATGAAAATTTAAAGAAATTAATTAAAGAAAGATTAATTAAATGGAGAATGGAAACTGAAATTGTTAGGATAGAAAGACCAACAAGATTAGATAAAGCTAGAAAATTGGGATGGAAGCCAATAAATGGAATTATATTAGTTAGAGTNNNGGTAAAGAAAGGATGGAGAAAAAGAAAAGATATGCCAAGNNATGTTAAGACAAAAAATTATTATTATTATAGATCATTAAATGATGAGTTTAAGGGCAATTGCTGAACAACGAGTACAAAGAAAATATCAAAATTTAGAAGTAATAAATTCATATTATGTTGGGGAAGATGGTAAATATAAATGGTATGAAGTTATATTAGCAGATCCGAACAATCCAAATATCGATAATAGAGAAGAATATTCATGGTTGCTTAATAGAAAAAACAGAAAAAGAGCTTTAAGGGGTTTGACCCCTGGATTTAAATCCTCTAGAAAAGTATAACATAGTTATCTTTATAAGTGTTTGTAATATATTTTTTAAATGCTAAAAATAGAAGGACTAAATGTTTATTCTGATAATAAAAAAATATTAGAAAATATAAATTTAGAATTTGAATATGGGAAATTATATTTAATATTTGGTGCGAGTGGATCCGGAAAAACAACATTAGCAAAAGCAATATTAAATGATGAAAGTTTAAAAAAAGAGGGAAAAATATTTTTAGATAATATAGATATAACAAATGAAAAAACTGAGAATACATCAAATATATATTTTATTCTTTTCAGGATCCTGTTGAAATAGAAAATATTAGAACAAGAACATTGTTAAAGTATATTTTGGATAATTTTGATGAAAAAAAGATATTAAATTATGGAAAAAGTTTTAGGATGACCCTGAAGATTTTTTAGATAGAGGAATTAATTAAATNTATCTGGAGGTGAAAAGAAAAGATTTTCATTATTATTATCAATATTATTGAATAGAAAGATTATTTTAATAGATGAAATAGATT
>NZ_OV100765.1:251754-252461 GCF_920984865.1 Candidatus Nanopusillus massiliensis
GATATAGCATTCTTAAATAAATTAAAATATTATGTGGATCAGTTTAAAAAAGAAAATAAAATGATAATATTAATTTCTCATAATTTAAAATTCGTAAAAGAATTAAATATTGATAAAGTAATGTATTAATTGATGGAAAGATAAAATATTAAGGAGATAAAAATATATTAAATAAGATTGAAGAAAATGGATTTAATATTTTTTAAAGATTTATTTAAAAAGTATTATGATAAAATTTTTGAGCAATTATAAAATAATTAAAAATGAATTTAATGAAAAAGAAAGATAATATATTGAAATTAATTTAGATAAGAATATTTATTATAATGTTTTTAATATAAATAGTTCTGAAATAAAAATAAGAATTAATAATAATGATATTACAATGATGTATAATGAATTTAATATAATTGGAAAAGTAAAAATAAATATTTTAATTAATTTTTCTGGAAATCTAAAAATATATAATTTATATAAAATAAATAGTAATTCTTATTCAGATTCAATAGAAAAGATATATAATAAAAATAATATTGTTTTAATATCTAAAATATTTATTGATAAAAATTCTGAAAATTCTGAAGGAAAATTATCTAAGCTCTATTGGAAGAAAATGGTATATCAATCATTATTACCAATATTAGATATAGAAAATAATAAATCAAAAGGATTTCATGGATCTAAAATATTAAAATTAACTGAAAAAG
>NZ_OV100765.1:252467-253306 GCF_920984865.1 Candidatus Nanopusillus massiliensis
GTTATCTAAGATATTTTCGATAAGTAAAGAAGAAATAAAGAACATTTTAATGAGAGAATTTAACTTTATATAAAATTATAAACTTTAATTATATATTTTGTAATGGAAGAGGAAGAAAAGAAACAAATTAAAGATTTGGAAGATTTACCTGGTGTAGGTCCAAAAACTGCACAGAAATTAAGAGAAGCTGGTATATTTTCATCAGAAATATCTTGCTGTATCTTCTTTTCATGAATTAGTAGAAAAAGTTGGACTAGGAGGAAGAAAATGCTGAAAAATTAGTAGAAATGGCTCAAGATATTGTTGGACAAGGATTTATATCTGCATATGATTTCTATAGCTCAAGAAAAGCTGTTGAAAGGATAACCANNGGTTGAAAAGCTCTAGATGATTTACTTGGTGGAGGTATTGAAACACAGGCATTAATAGAGGCTTTTGGTGAATTTGGTTCTGGAAAAACGCAATTAGGACATCAATTATCAGTTAATGTTAAATTACCAAAGGAAAAAGGTGGATTAAGCGAACCTGATAAACCAGCTCAGGCAGCTTATATTGCACACTGAAGGAACATTTAGACCAGAGAGAATTGTACAAATGGCAAAAGGTGTAGAACTGGACCAAGATAATGTATTAAAGAATATAATATTTATAAGGGCATATAATTCAGATCATCAACTAAATATTGTAAAGAAAATACCAAGTTTAATTCATGAAAGAAGAAATATAAGATTAGTAATTATAGATTCAATTACTGAACATTTTAGGGCAGAATATGTTGGAAGAAGTAACATAGCTGGGAAACAGCAAAAATTAAATCAGCACTTAAGAGATCTATTGAA
>NZ_OV100765.1:253323-262497 GCF_920984865.1 Candidatus Nanopusillus massiliensis
AATTTAGCAGTATATGTAACAAATCAGGTTATGGCAAAACCTGAAGGATATTTTTCTTTAGATCTAACAGGCAGTTGGAGGACATGTTCTAGCTCATGCAATTACATATAGAATATTCCTAAGAAAAGGTAAGGAAAGGACAAGAATTGCTAGATTAATTGATGCTCTTCATTCCCTGAAAGGGAGGCAATATTTAAAATAAGTGAAGAAGATATTAGAGATGTATAAACTTTATATTTAGATATTTTCTATTTTATATATATGGAAAGATATGAAGCATCATCCTTATTAAACAAATCAGTTGTTACAGACAAAGGTAGAAAGTTAGGAGAAATTGCAGATCTACAATTTGAAGAGAAAACAGGAGAAGTAATAATTACTATAGAAGCGAATACTACTGAGAATGCTGAAAGGTTGGGATTAGAAGAAACAAAAGATGGATTTTTAGTACCATTTATGGCAGTAAAAGCAATTGGTGATTATGTAGTTGTTTCTGAAGAAGATTTAGTACAATTTCTTTTTAATTTATTATATTAAAACAAAAAAGGTCTTGTAATTGAATCTTTTATCTGTAATGTTATGGTTTAATAAAAAATAAAATTCAAATAGAATAGCTTATTCTGATTATTCACTAGGTTTTATGACAGATAAATTATCACCTCTTAAGAATATCCAAGTAATTTTTTATTGGTATCTAATTCTGTTACATCTTCTAATACCATATTTGGATGAACATCAGAAGCTACTAATTTACCTCTATATTGTTTACCATTTTTCATTTCTACTATTATTTCTTTTCCTTTTGACTGTGTTATTATATCTAATGGTCTTACTATGTCGATAAACAAAATATACAAGAAAGATTTTATAAATTTATTTTATAAATTAGTTTAAAATTATTCTTTTATTAATATTCCATTTATAATTCCATCTTGACCTGGTCTTGATGTTACTAAAACTTTTCCTATTTCAGTATTTAATATAGCATTTTTAGTTATTATTTTTTCTCTATCTAAATTTTTATATTTGGATTTTTAATAACACCTAATATTTTTACTCTTTTAACTGCTTTTGTTTCTGGAATAAGAACATTCACATATAAAGCACCTTTTAATTTTACTTTATAATTACCACCCTTTGTTCTAAATATATATCTTATTTCATCATTACTCTTTGATATTTTTGTTAGAATTAATATCTTCCATAATTTGTTTTTCTTTTTTTACTATTAGGAGATTTTACTTTACTCATTTTCCTTTCTTAAATCTCTAACTGGGTAAACGGATAATCCTCCTTTTTTGTATATATTTACCATTTTATTTTTATGATAAAAAAGATTTAAAAAATAAAATGCAATAAAAAATAAAATACGCGGCGGTGCCCGAGCGGTCAAAGGGGTCGGGCTTAAGACCCAATTGGTAAGAAACCCGATGGGTTCACGCCCTCGGGGGTTCAAATCCCCCATCCTCCGCTCTTTAACTATCTATATAATNNCCATAAAATATTTATTAAATCAAGAATATACAGAATATAATATGAAATCAATTTCTCCATAGTNNGAAATATATTAATAATTGTTATGACAGTTGCAATTGCTGGATTATTTTATGCATTTACTTCAGGTAAGTCTTAATTCAATTATAACTTCATCAAATAATTTAGTTAATCAACAATCAAAAATAATATCATTTACAATAAATAGTATATATTGTTCAAATAATATATTATATTTTAATATATATAATAAAGGAAATATACCTATTAATATAAATAATTCTCAAATTATATTTACAGATAATAATGGAAATCCTATATCAACAAATGGAAGTAATGTTGTATGTAATAATGGAAATATAAATAATATTGGAAGTAATGAATTATGTTATGTATTAAATTATATTTGTTATTATAATTATACAGATGATATAAAAACTACTAATTTTGTATACAATGGAATAAATTATAATTATGACATAGTAAGCAATAATAAATTTAATATAATAAACAATCTTATTAATTATCCAATAATAATATATAATACTCAATCTATTCCAACCCCATCTCCATTTCAACAAGATATTGCTATTTGTAATGAAACAATTAATATTATTAAGAATTTTGCATATGTAAATAGTTCATAATCAGTTAATTTAATTAATCCAAATGGGCAAAATGTAATGTTCTTTAATCCACATAGCATACAAATATCTTATTCATGGTATGAGCGTCAGTTAATTAACGGAAGTACATATTGTGATGTATGGTGGATAATATTTACCAAATGGAGTTCCTGCTATTTCAAATGTAAGAATATATATGTATATAGGATCCAATAATTCCAATTATTATCCGTTATGTTATCCATATGTAGGAACTAATGAGCAAGTTACAGAAACTATGCAATATGATAAAGGACAAAAAGTATTTATAGCATATGGATATTTTAATAATACATTTAATGGAGGGAGTGGACATGTTTCTTCTGCATACCTGGTCTCCTACAGCAACTTCAAATGGTATTGAAGTGATAAATAATCAATATGGTGAAGGAACTTATATTTTACCTCCAAATAAATGGAATATTCCTAAAATTCCTTTAATTGTTGAGGAAGCTTGGTATATGGNGGGGGAAGCCCGAATGCAGATGCAAATGTAATAGCATTATTTGGATTTACAAGTAAACAAATTGGTGCAGGTATTGGATCTACTGATGGTGGTTGGACACCAACATCTAATTTATCCACATTTGTACAATTTGAATATTGGCCTGGTAATTCTCCACCAAACTCTCAAGCAACTATGTTAAAATCTGCAGTAACAGATCAATATTTAAGTTATACATCTTTCCCAACATCTGGCGGAACAGTTTATTCATATTTAATAGTTAATTCTACATATGCACAAACAGGATATTATATTTATAGTTCTAATCAAGTATGGGCTCCATTAACATTATTAGATACTTATACAGTATATAATAATAGATATACATATTATAATTTAAATTATAATCCTTTCCAATATGGTACATTAGAAATAGGTGCTGGAACTGGTGGAGCTTATTCGTACCAATATGTAGAATGGGTAATAGCTAGATCATATCCTCCAAATGGTGTAATGCCTTCAATTTATATTGGTTAAATTTCTTTTATTTTTTCAATATAATATTGCTTTCAGTTCATTAATGNTATCTGTAATATTAAAACCTGGGGCTGGCGGGATTTGAACCCACGACCTTCCGGTCTTCAGCCGGACGCTCTCCCGGTCTGAGCTACCGCCCCTTTAATTATCAATATTTTTTATTATTTATTTTTTAAATTTTTCAAATTATAAAATATTCTTTAATTTATAATTATAGAAAAATATTATCCAATATTAAATAATAGACCATTTCAAATTGATGTTGGAGAAAAAATATTGAACTATATTTATGAAAATAGAAAATTTATTTTATTAGATTCTCCTACAGGTTCAGGTAAAACAATTATTGCATTAGTAATTTCTGATTATTTGGCAAAAGAAGATTTTATAACTCATATTGCTGTAAGAACAACTGAAGAAATAAAAAGATATTTGGAAGATTCATTTAAAATAAATACAATATTAAGGGTATATCCAAATAAAAAGAAAACATGTCCAATATTTTTTAAATCAAATTTATCTGGAGAAGAAATAATATTGCAGATTGTATATATAAAAAATCTTTATATGATCCAGAACAATTATATAAAAGATTAAAGAAATATAATTATAATTTTATTAAATTGACAAAAATAGAATATAAGAAATATTTAAAAAAGAAAAATGTAAAATGCACATATCATTCTTATAAGAAAATTGATTCAAATATTTATATTTCAACATATCCATATGTTTTTAATCAATATTTAAATGAAGTATTATCTTTAGAAAGTGAACCTGATTTCTTAATAATGGATGAATCTCAGAATTTATTAACATAAATTATAAATCCTATGTCAAATATCATTTAAAAGATATATAGAAAAAGGTATTGGAAAAAGAAATGAAGAAAATTTATTATTCCAGCATATAGTAAAAGAATTAGAAATTATAAAAAATGCTTTAAATATACCTGAACAGGATTTTGAATTAATAAGATATAATTTAATGAAATTCTCAGATGAATTATTATCATTTATAGAAAATATAATTGCAAAAAAATTTAAACAAGGGAGCATATATTTAATAAAAGAAAAAATGGAAAAATCTTCAAAGGAAAAATATAGAGATAGAGAAAAATTAAAGGAAATATTTGATTCAAATGAAAAATTATTGGATAATTTATCATTTTATTGGGAAACATATAAAAGATATATTTCAAAAAATAATATTAAATTAGCAAAGAAAAGATGGAATATAAATAAAATATTAAAACTATATTATTATATAAATTCTGAGGATATTTTTTGGATATTAAATTTATTTAAATTAGAAGGATATATAACAAAATTTGAAAAAATAATTAGAAGTATTTGATAATTATAAATCAGTAATATTAATGTCTGGAAGTAATTTTACAAAAGAAAGTTTCCAAAAATTATATAAAATAAAGGATGTAGAATATATTAAAGTTGATGTAAAATATGGAAAAAAGGATTATGAAATATTATATAATTTTTCTTCAAGATATTCAAAAAGAAATGATAAAAATAATATAGAAACATCTAATAGGTGATATAAAATTTATTGCAAATAATTTAGAAAAATATCAATTATAGATGTTCCCTTCATATTCTTTTATGATAGATGTATATGAAAAATTGGATATAAAGGAGTAGAATATTTTTAGATGATGGGGAAAAACCATTGAATAGGATATTAAAAACTGATAAAGATATAATATTTACATATGCAAGATCAAGATTTATAGAAGGAATCCAATTGGTAAAAGATAACCAATCATTATTAAGGCTAATTGTAATTGTTGGAAAACCATATCCACCTCCACCAAAGGCATCAATATTAATATATAAAATGATTAAGGATAATAATTTGGATTATAATGAATTAGCAGAAGTATTAAAGGATATAAATATTAGAAGAGGCTAATATGAAGGGCAATAAGATTTCCAAATGATCATGATAAAGTATTTTTTATAGATGATAGATATAAAAAGGCGGAAATTAAAAAATATTTGTAAAATTATTCATATCTCAGTGCTTCGATTGGATCCAGTTTAGAGGCCTTTATTGCTGGTAATGTTCCAGATAAAATACCCTATAAAGAATGGAAATACTAAAGAAAAAACTATTAATTTGACATTAATATATGGTTGTAGTCCAATAAATCCATAAAATGATAATACAGAAGAAGCTATATATGCTGTAAAAAATCCAATGTTATTCCAAAAATTCCTCCTATTAATCCTATAAATTAAGATTCTAATAAAAATAAAATTAATACTTCTATATTTTTCATTCCTAGAGCTTTTAATAATCCTATTTCTCTATATCTTTCTAAAATAGATGTATACATTGTATTTACAATATTTATTGCTGAAATTAGTATAGATATTGATGCAATTATTAATGAAAACATGGATATTCCTCCAATAATTTAATCTGCAATTTGTTCAATAGATTGAGCAGTTATTATTGTATATGTTTGACCCTTTAATGAATTTATATAATTTTTTATCGAATTATATGCTATATTATAATTATAAGTAATTACAATTAGATAATTATAATTTATACTTCCAAATAATTTTTCATATTCTCCTTCTGGGAATAAAATATTATAATCAGGGGTTCCTCCTGTCTGTTGTAATATTCCAACTACCTGACATCTTTGTCCAAATATATTTATATAATCTCCATCACTTATTTTTTGATTATTAATAAATGAGAATTTGCAATTTGATATCCTAAATCAACCTGGCAATTATTATTGTTTGTTATAAAGGTCCCCTCAAAAATATTATAATCTATATATGTTAAATAATTGACTTTGTTACGTATTAATAACTAATATATTAGCAGGTATTTGATAATTATTATATTTAATTATTGTAGAAGTTGAGTATGCTTTTATAACTCTTTCTACTCAAGGTATTATTGCAATATTTTCAATAAAACTATTTGTAAAATATCCTGAAATGGAACTGACAAAACCAGCCCTTGCACCTGGAAAGATAAATATTGCCTTATTTCCAAATCTATTTAATTCGCTTTGAACATAATATTGTAAACCCTGCGATAAAGCAATCAATATAAATATAGTAGCTATACAATTGTAATTCCTAAAGACGTTAAAAATGTGCTTATTTTTTTTGTCCTTAAATATTTTAATATTAAAAATAAAAAATTTTTTATTTTCATTTTTCTTTCTTCTTTTCATTATATAATATATGATACCTACAAAAATCAAAATTAATATTATTATACCAACTAAAATATTTCTAGAAGATTTTGTATAATAAATATTATATCCAAGATTTTCTAGAGAAGTATTATAAAGTATTGTATATTTATTTCCAAAAATATCATTATAATATATTTGTATATATACTAGTTGTATTTGGATACCAATTATTATTTAATGTAAATACAACGGAATTTGAATTTCCAGGATCTAATTCTCCAATATATCCTTGATTTGGTGAAATTATACATTTACTAGAACTATAAACATTCATATACATATTATATGCTGGTGCATTTCCATAATTGAATATATTAAATGTTAGTGTTCCAGAACTATNTGAACGTGATAAAATTATATTTGGATATGAATTTATATTTTCAACAATATCTCCATTTAAACTATATAATATTGAATTTGAATAATATTGAATATTAAATGGAATAGTTACAGTCCCATATAGATTATTATTTACAATTACTGTTATTGGAATATTTATTTCCTGACCTGGCAATATATTATTGATATAAATGTTATTATTTGCAATTGAAATATTTGTACCTAAAAATGTTAATGAAATATCAGATATATTTGAATTTGTNNNNTTATATAATGTTAAATTAATTATATTTTCTCCAATATTTAGAATATCCAACATNNNATAAAACTTCTAATCTATTATTTGATGGTAAAATTGGTACATTAATTGTTGTTGTATAATTGTTAATATTTCCTAAAGGATCCTGATAAATTATAAATAAAGGTATTGTACAATAATTATTTGCTAATTTGATGGAATTAATAATTGGAAATTAATTAATGTAGNACCAGATAAATTAGATAAATATATTGAAGATGGTTCTAATGAACATGCGGAGAATTTGATTGAATTAATACATTATATATTTCTGCTCCATAATTTGTTATATTTAATACTAGATTTGCAATGCTTCCATAATAATTATTTGAATAATAATAATTACTAATTGTTTATATATGGTAAATTTTCTACAATTATTGGATATATTTGTGAAATTTCACCAGATCCATCTATTGTTTGTATAACTTCCATTTATTANNNTATTATAACTTCCAGGATTACAACTTTCATATAAATTTAATGAAGTACAATATNNNTCTCCAGGATTTAAATATGGAATATAAAGTGAGGATTGATTTGAATATATGCAGTTTNNNNAATATATATTTAAATTAATTGTATTTGCCTCAGATAATCCATAATTTATTATGCAAACTTCTAGNTTTATATTATTATTAGAACTTACTATTAATGGTGATATTTTTGTAATCTTTATTTGTAAAGAATATATACTAAAAAGTAGAAGGGTTAGCAAAAATGTATAATTAATTTTTTCATGAGATTATTATATTTGAAAAATATTTATAAAATTACTTTAATAATTCTAATGTTTCGTCTATTGTAGCATTATCTTTTAATATTTTTCCATTTCTTATATACATCTATCCTATTAGTTCTGTCTGCTACTCTTAAATCATGTGTTACAACAATAATTGTTCTATTTTCTTCTTCATTTAATTTTTTTAATATATCTAATAATTCATTTGCTCATTTACTTCATCAAGGTTTCCAGTAGGCTCATCTGCTAAAATTATTTCAGGGCTATTGATCAATGCTCTAGCAATGGCAACTCTTTGTTGTTCCCCACCTGATAATTGATTTGGATAATNATATAATCTATCGCCTAAGTCAACTTTATTTAATAATTCTTTTGCTTTTTCTAAATTTTTATTTCCAGAAATCTCTTAAACCNNTTTGAACATTTTCCAATGCATTTAAATAATTAAATAAATAATATTGTTGGAATATAAATCCAATATATTTTCTTCTTAATTCTGATAATTGATTATCATTTAATTTTGATATATCTTTATCAAATAAATATACTTTTCCTTTTGTTGGCCTCTCGTAAGCATCCCATTATTGCTAATAATGTGGATTTTCCACTTCCATTTGGTCCAACTATTGATAAAAATTCTCCTTCTTTAATTTTTAAACTTACATTTTCCAATGCTTTTATAGGGTATCCTCCAACATAATATATTTTTTCAACATTTTCTAATATTAAATATCATAACTCAATATATTTTTCAATTTCAAAAATATTTATTATCTTTGCAACATCTATTTTTGGATAGTACCATGCCAGTTTTAATGGATATGGTGGATAATATATTCTTTTAAATAATTTTATATTTAATTTATTTTTTATTTGATATAAGTTTGTATTTTTGTCATCTATATATATTATATCTTTATCTATATTTATTAAATATTCAAATACATCAATAATTGTTTTAAATTCTTCACTACCATATAATAATATATCTCTAAAATATTCAGCCAAATTATGTTTTCTTAATTCTTTTTATTTTAATGTCTTTTGTATCATCTTTAGATGTTACTAACATATAAGTCATTATTCTTATATTTCTCTAAAAATCCTATTGTTCCTGGTAATATCATTTGATTTTCTGTTCCACATTTTCCAATAATATTCTATTATTTCATCAGGATTGTCTTCTATCAAGAATTTCTCCATTTTCCTCTTTCAAAAATTCCAAAATAATCTCCAAGATCTTCTACAGCAAGCATTGCTTCAGTAAATCCTTCATATAAATTTAATTCTTCTCTTATTTTTTCATAAATTAAAGGTATGATTGAGTAGCTATCTACAAGTGTTCCATCGTAATCTAAAGAAATTATCATTTAAAATATTTCTTGATCAAGTAATATTTTATATCTTAAC
>NZ_OV100765.1:262505-263362 GCF_920984865.1 Candidatus Nanopusillus massiliensis
GGTAATTAATACAATATTATTANNNNAAATCTTTTGTATATCCAATATTCTAATAAACATTCNNNATTCATCTTCTTTTAATAAAGGTCTTTCAATTTCTTCTTTATTAAATTCTTCTAATTCTTCTAATAATGCTTCTAGTTCTTTAATACTATCTTTTAGTTTATTAACATTTCTTTTAATATCTTTAATAATTTTTATTTCTTCTTCATTTAAGCTTTTCATCTGATATTTTGCATCTCTCTCAGGATCCATAAAAAATAAAAAACCATTGGAATTTATAAGATGACTTCTACTGTTTCATTATATTCTCTTTGCAAAATTCCAGATTTTAATATCTTTAGTATACACTGTCTTTGGTTCTTTTGTATGGTCATCTAATACAATGACGATTGTACCAGTTATTAATTTTCCAGTCCCAATCGATTCTTCTATTTTGAATCCAAGCCTTTGTCTTAATAGATCATTACATCTTTTTTATATTTATCTATTATTTCTCTATTATTTGCCGCTATTGCTCCATATACATTTGTAATAAAACTTCTACCCGTAGGATTTACGGGCCTTAATAATTCTATGGATATTTCCATTATGAATAGTTATATTAAATATATAAAAGTTTTCTTTATAGATTATCAATGAAATTTTTGGTAACTTCTGATCTTCATCTGCCAACGTATTATAAAGAGTTTTATGAGAGTTTAAATAAAATTAATGAAAAAATAGATTTTGTTATATTATGTGGAGATATAATTGATAATAAGGAACATATTTATATTAAAAAACTATATTATTTATTAAACAGTAAACTATAGGAAATATAAAAATATTTTCAACCTTTGGTAATAATGAAGCAT
>NZ_OV100765.1:263368-265812 GCF_920984865.1 Candidatus Nanopusillus massiliensis
TATTAAATGGAGAAAAGGATAAAGATTTTTATAGAAAAGAATATAATTTTATTAATATTTTAGATTATGAATATTATGATTTGGGTGAATATTATTAATTGGGATTTGAAGGTTTTCCAGAGAGAACATGGAAAATGATAAATATTGAAAATATAAAAGAATATTATTCTAAGAAATTGGAAAATATATTTAATAGCTTAAATAAAAAAATAATTGTTTTTTCTCATTATGGTTTATCTAGCAGACACTGTTTTTGGAGATCCAGCACCAGAATGGTCATTATAATCAAAATATATAGAAAATTTGATTAGAAAATATTCTGATAAAATTATTTATGGATTCCATGGACATGCTCATAATTCGAACAATTATAGAACAAAGATAAAAAATACTGAAATATATAATATTGCATTTCCATTACATAAGAAACCTTTACTTTTTGAAATATAATTATTATCTCTAATAGTGATGCTATAATACCTTTTTTATTAATTCTTTCTAAATAATCTTAAGGGATTTTCTAGTTAATTATTTAGCATTTCTAAATACATAAGATCTTTCTAAAATATGTATGAAATAAATAAACTCTTAAAATATATATTTATGTTACTATATATATAGCTTATAATAAAGTTTTCTAAATAATATGATATGATAAAAGTTAAGAAAGTATATGATCCTATGAAAAAGAAAATGAAGTTAGAATTTTAGTAGATAGAATATGGCCAAGAGGTATTAAAAAAGATAAAATAGATATATGGCTTAAAGATATAGCCCNCAATAATGGAATTAAGAAAATGGTATAATCATGATNNNAATAAATGGGAAGAATTTAAAAGAAGATATTTTGATGAATTAGATAAAAATCCAAAAATTAGTGAACTTTTACAATTAATTAGAAAAAATGAAAATACAACTTTGCTTTATGCTTCTAAATCTCCATATAATAATGCAAGTGCATTAAGCAGAATATATAGAAAAGAAGATATTAAAGTAAACCAATGCCGCCGCGGGGATTTGAACCCCGGACCTCCTGGTTTCTCACAAACTCATCGATTTTATAGGTTATGAGCCAGGCGCTCTAACCCCTGAGCTACGGCGNCTCAATAAATTCCTTATTTTTAATTTTATAAGATTATTTATAATTTTAAATTGTAATGGCTGAAAAAGAAAGATGGGGTATTGCATAAATATATTCAAGTAAAAATAATACTATAATTCATATTACAGATATAAATGGTAGTGAAACAATTGCATTTAGTTCTGGTGGAAGGGTTGTTTTGGCTCAAAGATTAAAAGGTACTCCAACTGCTGCAATTTTAGCTGCAAAACAAGCTGCTCAAAAAGCTTTGGAAAGAGGTATAAATGCTGTTCATGTTAGGGTAAGGGCTCCTGGTGGACATAATGGTCCTTGGGTTCCTACACCATCTGCACAATTTGCAATTAAAACATTAATTACTTCAGGATTAAAGATTGGGGTTGTCGAAGATATAACTCCAATACCTCATGAGCATTGTAGAAGGAAGGGAGGAAAGAGAGGAAGAAGATTATAATTTTTTATAAAATCTTCATTAATATTTTCTTAATTACTCTCTTTATTGCACATAAATAAAATTTAATTCTTTCCATTTGCTTTTTCTTCTAAAAATTTTATCAAGATTTTCTATATCTTTTTCATATATTAATCCACCGGATGCCTTTGGATGTCCTCCGCCATTTATTCCATTTCTTTTGCAAATTCTCTCATTAATATTCCTAAATCATATTTTCCAGATCGATTCCTTAAAGATATACTATATCTTTTATATTTTCCCTTAAATACTCTTCCAAATAATTTTTCTTTTAAAGATAGTACCAATATTATTTTTTCAGGATAAAATGATGATAATATTGTAGATAGAACTGAAGATTTCTTCGCTTTAAATACTAACAATTTTTCAGATTCATATATTTTTTTAGCGCATTTTAATCGTTGTAATATTTTATTGCTTCATTCTTTAATTTTCTTAAGTCAAATTCTTTTATAAATTCTTCAATATTTAATGCTTTATCAATAGTTCTTTGATATTTTATATGGATATGATATTAAAAATAAATAAAAATATAATATATATGGAATATAAAAATATTTACCATTATAAAATCCTTTGTAATTTTTTAATAGATCATTATAATAATAATTTATCGTTTTCCAACATAAAATCCCCCACAGCCCCAATAGATGCCAATAATGAATATTTTGAAAATTCTCCACCGAATATATTTTTCCAATTCTATATGATATACTAGTTGTACATATTTCTAAATTAAATAACGGCCTTACATCAAAATATAGTAAATTCTTTGGTAAAATTCTTGAAACCCTTCTTTTATGATGATCCAAATATATTATTTTTATTTTTTCATGTCTTTTAGAAAAATTAATTAAATATTTTTCTCTATTG
>NZ_OV100765.1:265817-266367 GCF_920984865.1 Candidatus Nanopusillus massiliensis
TCTAAAAATATTATTGTATTTATTGTTTTCTTATGAAATATTATTCCATCCAATATCTTTATTAGATCTAAATTATTTTCTCCAGCAATTCTAAAATATTCCATATATTTCTTATTTAATTTTTCTAATATTATTTTCATGTAATCCCAATGCCATTTTTCCATCCAAATCAGAATCTGCTGCTATTAATATTTCTTCATTTGAATCTTTTATCTCTTTTGCTATATCTGAAAAATCCATTTAATATTGAAATACAATAATATTTAAAAATATAGAAGCCCCGATAGCTCAGTGGTAGAGCGACGGACTGTTAATCCGCAGGTCCCTGGTTCGAACCCAGGTCGGGGCTATCGTCTATATCTATAATAATTTCCATAGTAATTTCCATAATTATATCCATAATAATTATAATAATTACTATAATTTTGTTGGTTATATTGTAAATTATTTTCAGCAAAATTATCAATATTTTCTTCATTATTTTCCTCATTTTCTTCTTCGAATTTTTCTTCTTCTTCAACGAATTCTGGTAATAATTTATCTATTACAT
>NZ_OV100765.1:266376-275645 GCF_920984865.1 Candidatus Nanopusillus massiliensis
TATATATTAATGGGAAGAAAATTATTATTGAAAGAAAATCTATATAATTAAATTCTATTATTCCATATATAAGTGGTGTAAACATAATCTGGAAATATGAAAAGAATCCGGTTTTTCCAAGTATTTTTGCAATCTTTTTTCTTTTTATAGATGCTATTAATATAAATAAGGATAAAAATAAGAAAAATAATGTTATAATAAATTTATTATAATCATTAAGTTCATTATCTAAATATAAATGTCTTAACCAATCTATAGAAACCCATGAAAATATAATACTATTTGCTAAAGAGTGTGAATACCTAAGTTCTTTTCTTTCTACGAAGAATTCCATTGCAAACCATNTTATAAAAACTGGATATGTAACCCATATAATTTNNATATTTGAAGTGTAGATATAAATATTGTTGAGAATGCTTGAAATATTGATGTTATATCTATCATTATAATAAGTAAAAAATTTTGAAATATTAAAATATTAATTTTTAAATATAAATTTTAGAATAAAGTTTATGGGTCTAGATATATTATATATATTGATTGTAATATTTGATATACTCATTTCTATATGGAATGCATATAATGCTGGAAAAGCTTTGGAATATATGAAATTAAATAATATAGAGAGTGATTGGCCAAGAATGGTTGCATATTCTACATTGGTATTATCATTTGCACGTGAAGCATATGGTAATGCATCATTATTATCAATTGTAGCATATTATTTAGGATATATTGATATATATACATTATTAGGAGTTCTTTCATTTTCATTTTTAGTATATGGATTTTTAATAATATTGTTTGGCAATTATTGTAACTGTAATTAGTATAATTGTTGCATCAAAAACAAAAAGGTTCTTTGATATATTTATTGCAATATATAATAGTATTGCTGTTATTTGGGATATATATAGTTATATAGAAGGATTTTCTACACCAGTTAATATATTAAGAAACCAATTTGGTAATGAAGAAAGAAATTCTCAAGGAGTATTTATTTTAATAATAATTGCTGCAGTATTAATTGCAGTATTTATGGTATATGAGGCATCTATATATGGTAAAGCTTCTGTATATAAGGTAGAAAAATCATATATACAACCATCACCAATTGAAAGTTAATGAAGCATTTGCAATTTTTGGGGAAATATATAGATGATATAATAAAGGGGAATAAAAATTTAATTATAAGATTATCAAAGGCAAATTTAAGGATTGGAGATATTTTTATTTTACATGCTGGGGGAAAAGTAATTGGAAAATTTAAGGTAAAAAATATATATACAAAAAAATTATATCAAATAACAGATGAAGAAGCAAAAAGAGATGGTTATAATAATAAAGAAGAATTAAGTAAATGATTTAAAAAGAATATATAAAAGATTAGATTTAAATAGAGAGGTTGAAATTATAGAATTTGAACCTATAGAAATAATAAATAATATATCTTCTGAGGAATTTGCATGGGGTGGAAAAAAGATTGATTTAATCGAATTAGCAAAATTAATATTAAAATATGATGAAAAATTAAATGAAAAGGAAAGAAAACTATTAAATATTTTAATTGAAAGTGGGAGTTTAAGAAAGGCTGCAATTAAATTAGGAGGATTAAATAAAAGATATATAATTAGGAAAATATTAAAGAAGGGATTTTATACATTAAGGGAAAAGAAAATCATATAATATTTTCTTGTCTTAAATTTATTTTTAAATTTTTAATAAATTCTTCATAATTATTTATATCTAATAAAAAACCTCCAAAGTTATCAAAACTAGAATAATGAAATTAAATTATTATCAAACATCTTTTTCAATATATTATTTATTAATTTTTTATTTTCATCTTTATTTGTTCTAATTATCCCTCTATAAAAATTATTTACTTTATATAATAAAGCAATAACCCTCCCATTTATAATATTTTCTTTAATTAAAAGATTTAATAATAGAGATAAGAAATAGCCATTTCCATAATTTTATTTACAATTTTTATTATCTTTAATCCATTTTCATCTTTTATTTGTATATTATTATTTATTATATCATATAATAATTTTGAAAATTGTAATCTCAAATTATTTTCAGATTCTCTTAAAATATCAATATTATATTTTTTAAAGAAATATAATATCCCTTCTCTTTTATTTTGTTTCAATTAATCCTTCAATATCATATAATAATTCTAATAAATCTCCAATCTCTTCATTTTTATTAATATTTATATTTCACTTATTAGATCATCTGTTCTTTGTAAATTATATTTTAACTTTAATTTTAGTTATACTGCTAACTAATTTTTTAATATCTTCTTCAGATAAAACTTTGAAAAATATGCCTGCAATTCCTTTATCCTTTGTATTTAATTCTTTTACTAATTCTAAAGCTTTTTCATCACTTCCAGAAATGTTTGGAATATAGAAATTAAATGGAGANNNTAATACTTTATATAAAGGTTTTGTAAATATACCTGGAATATGTATTCCAGTATATTTTGATAATATTTCCCTATCGATTAATTCATTTAGTACTTCATTATTTGGTTTATCAAAATCATATAAATTTCCAANNAATGATAAATATAAAATATTTTTATCATATGGATTTAAACTTTGATATAAATATAAAATATATTTGATGTAGATATTTCTTTATAACCATGCAAATTCAAAAATATTTGGATTAAGATTTACAACATTATTTAATTCAATATCTTTTACTGTTGTAAAATGATGATCTATAATATATATCTTTTTATTTAAATCCTTATTTAACTTTATTACATCATCTGAAAATATGGATCCAGTAACTAAAAATATTATGTTATCATATTCATACCCACTTTCACCTAAAAATAAATTATTAACTTCCTTTTTACTTATATAATCTAAAAATGTTAGATGAACTTCAGAATATTTTTCATATAGATATTTTAATAAAAATATTGATGAAGATAAACCATCAGGATTTAATGAAGATATAATCAAAAAATTTTGCTTATTTTCTACTGACTTATTTATTCTATTAGATATTTCTTCTATATAAGATAAAAATCTATTGTTCATGAATATCCATACATCTTTGCTATATCTCTACTATATTCAAATGTTTGTGGTAATTTTTTATTTCTCTCATAATATTTTATTAAACTTTTTACTCTGCTTTCTAATTCTTCTAATTTTTTCTTTGTTTTAATATCTTTTTTATGTAATTCTAAATGTTTTAGCATCATATTTATTTTTTTGAATAAATATAATAGATCTTCTGGTATTTCTTGTTTTAAATTTAAATCTTTTGTTGCATTATTTTACTAACTTTTTAGCTAATATTTCTTTAACCTTTATATTATATTTTTCTTTTAATTCTTTTCCAAATTGTGATGGAGTATACACTTTATTCCATAATTCTTTTATTATATCATTAATTTGTTCTTTTGATATTTGATTATTTTCCAATACTGGTTTAAATGATAAAAATATTAAAAAAATTATCTTTCATACGTACCTATAAAGTATCCATATCCAACAATATTTTCATCTCTTGCATATCTAATAAAATCTTCAAAAAACCATCCATCTATATATAATTCTTTATTTAGAAATAATATTATTGTATAATATCTATGTTTACCATGACCTCTTGGAGGACATGGACCAGCATATCCAATTTTTCCAAAATCATTTCTACCCTGATAATTTGTACATCATCTATTTTAACAATTCTTTCTTTCTTAATTCTTAGAGGTAATACTTTTTATTGGTTTATTTATATATGCAATCCAATGTCTAAATATACCACCAGGTGCATCGGGTCATTCTGCAAATAATAACATGCTTTTTGAATTGTTTGGTATCTCTTCAAGGAATATTGAAATGATATGTTTTTTCCTTCGCATGTATAATCCTTTGGTATTTCTCTAAATCTCTAAAGGAACTTGCCTATATATTTACTTTTATTGCACTGTCAGGTATTTTTATATCCAATATTTCCATAAAATATATTTATTTAAAAATTTATATATTTATCTTTTATGATGAGAATCTAAAATCTGAAAAATGATGAGTTGTCGGTCTACTGATTGATAAAATTATTTAAAAATATTTTTAATATGACTGTTTTGAGAGACTATGAATATGAAGATCATACTGCAGATATAAAGATTGTTGGTTATGGGAATACACCAAAGAGAGCAATTGAGGCATTAATATTGGGAATGTTTAATATTATATATGATAATGAGAAAGTTGAGAAAAAAGAAGCGAAACAATTTATAAATGAAGGAAAAAATATATTAGAAATTATATATAATATGTGGTAAAATATGTTTAGAGGATGTTTTTTATAAAGATAAGTTTGCTGTAAGAGATATAAGAGTAAAAAATTTAAAGAAAGTTAGAGTTGAAAGCAAGAAATATAAATGGGTATGTAGATTTGAAGTTTATGGAGAGAAATATGATAAAGAAAAGCATGGATTTAAAAAAGAAGTTAAAGCAGTCACTTTACATGATATAAATATTACAAAAATAATGAAAACATATTGGAGTACAGAAATTGTTGTTGATGTCTAGCTTTCTTGTTCTTTTTTAGCTTCAAAATATTTATACAATGGTATGTTGCCAATTAAATAATATAATCTATCTAATATTATTGCAATAGATAATACAAATGCAAATTCATCAACAGAGTGGTTCTGGTACTATAAAATATAATAAAAGTAATGTGTATAATGCGATAATCTCCATTAGCATTCCAACTCTAAATGACATTCTTACTCTTTCAATAAATGGTTTATCTTTTTCCTTTACTATATTTGTTGATAATACTACATTATTATCAATTGCAAATCCTAGAATCAATAACATTCCAATAAATCCATTTGCTTCAATAGGATATTTTGTAATAGATAATATTGCTAACAATCCAATAATATCAAATAATATTGTAGATATTATATTTAGGGTAATCCTAGAAGCTCTAAATGCTATAAATATTACAAATGCTGTAAGTACTATTGCTAAAAATACGAAAAATAAAAATTGATGAACTATAAGACTACCTACTAAAGAACTATAATGTTGTATTGATATATCTGTAGGTAGCAAACTAATATTATAATCTTGATTTAATAAATTAATTAATAATGTTTCATTTATTTGATTTCCAGATTCAATATAAATAATATTTCGGTGTATTATATAATACATAATTTGTTATATTCATTTTATTCAATGCATTTTGTATTTCTGAATTCTGTTAAATGTAAAATTATTATTTATAAATGTTACATAACCTCCAGAAATTGTAATAGATTTATTAATTATATATCCATATTTAAAATAATTGAATAATATTATTCCAGCAAATATTACAAATATTACTATGGAAATTAATAGAAACTTCTTATAATTATTTTCTATAAATGATAAGATCTTCATTAATAGGCTCATTTTTTACATATTCTTAAAAAAATATATAAACTTATATTTTTCATAATAGGTATATGAGATCATTGAACTATTTAGTAGAAATAATATTGACCGTATCTTTAATATTGGTATTCTTAACAAACTTACAATTTCCTCAAGTCCTTCATATTATATAAACTAATTTAATAAAAAATATACATTATATACAGCTTTAGCAAATACTTATAATAAGTAAATTTCTTAGTTTTTTAGAAACAAATCAATTCGATGTATTGGCTTCAATATATAANAGAATTCTATCAAATTATTTCAATAGTTATGATTTAAAACAAACGATAGATTATAGTTTAAATTTTTATAATACTTATAATTCAACATGTTATGAATTCTTATTTCCATTTCCATATTTTGGAAACAATTTATTATATTCATTAAATATAATTGAGAAGGTTAATAACTTTTTCTTAATATATAATTCTCAAGGAAAAATATGTGGAAATTTTGCATCAAGTGATGATTGGTATGGAGTAATAATATCTAGTTATTCTAGTAATAATTTATCTATATATTTAAATTTAACAAATGTAACAAGTTTTGTTAATTATACTATTGATCCATATTCATTTTATGCATATAATAATGATTTATATCCAATACAAATTCAATATTTAAATGTATCATATGTTAATACATCTAATAAATAGATTCCTTTAATAAATATATCTTAAATTTGCCAAATGGATATAGTCAACCAATAATAATATTATTTAGGGCTGAAAATAATAATTTTAATTATTTAAATTTAACAAACAATTATCAATTGGTAAATAATTTACCTGCATAAATTAGTACAATATGCTGTATTTCCATTTAGTTGGGAAACATTATATATTTCTCCTCAATGTTTAGATCAATCTAATGTTATATCATTTACAAATAATAATCAATATTTTAATTTAACAAATTCATCAGATTATCCTCCTGTACTATCTGGAAAAACTTCAATAACAGTTGTTGCCTGGATTTATATAAATAGTTATTATTCTTCTTCTTGTGCTGATGGAGAAAATTATATAAGTGCAATAGTTCATTTACCTGTTTTAAATGATTATGCTGGCTCTACATTTAGACAGATTATAATACCAAATAATGGCCAATATTATTTGGGAATAGACGAAAGTTATGATGTTGGATATTTACCAAATTATTCTTACCAATGGATCAATGGGTAGTTGTTTTTTGTGAATATAATAATAGTAATGGACAATTTTATGGAGGATTTATAAATCAAAGTGGAATATACTATGGTCAATTGGTACCTTATCCTGGTTATTCATCTTTACAACCTTTAAATTTATATTATCCACCAAATGAAACATTATATTTAGTAACNNCTACAACAATGTATTCACCTCAGTGTACATTTTTAGGAACATAGATATGTAATTGCATTTTACAAGAAACCATTAACAATAAATCAGTATAGAAAATATATATTATTCAGAAGATTTTAATTATTATAATCCAGTATTAATTTATTATAGCAAAAATTATAACCCAAGTACGGGAATATTATATGGAAATGTGCCAAATTATAATATGCAACCATATAAAATCCTAAATCTACTAAATTTTGTAAAACATATTCTCAATTAATAATAGATTATTCAATCCCTCCAAACTATCAGAATAATATATTATCTTCAAATATAAATATTAGCCAATATTATCATGTAAATGTTTATTATTCAAATCAATTAATACCAATAATATTGTATAATTAGAGGAATTATTTTAATGTAAAGCCAGTACCAAGTGGATATAAATATAGTAGCAGTATAGTTTATCCATATGGCTTAGGATATTCTAAATTCTCTGTATATGGCTCGTAGTCAATTATATTTATATACAATTGTTGTATTATTATTAATTTTATTTTATTTTGTTTCTAATTTAGATTTATTAGATAAAGAATTTAAGTTTTATTCAGATACTTATCCTCAATATGGAGAAATATATAAATTATTATATGGAAATGATATATTTGAAAATATATTAAATTTGTATGGATCTACATTAATTCCATTTACTGTTTATTATAATTGTTCATATAATATTATACAAGTTCCAAATTATTTTAATTCAACACATGTAATTGTAGTAGATAATGTTTATAATGTATTACCTTGTAATGCATCAAATAATTTTGTAGTAGATAAAATAATAGATAATTATTCTATAAGTTCTTCTAGTACTGGATATTGTATATTTAATGCGATATGAAGTATCTAATCCATATTTTAATAATCAATTTGAAGGAACTGGAATGTTGCCATATGATGTTGTATTTTATCCACAAAGTATATTTACTATAAATGGATAATTATTTAAATAATTTATATAATTTGGAAGAAAATGTGATTTTTCAATATTTGAATAATTATAAATGTATTGCTGGAGAAATAAAGTCTTTAAGTGTTCAGAAAATATTAAAGTGGAATTTCTGAGAACTTTTTAAATATATCAAACGCTCAATTGAATAATAATATAATATCAGTAAATATTACTAATAATGATATATGTCCAATTGAGTTAAATAAGATATATTAGATAATTATAATATACCATCATTTGGAAATAATTTTAATACATCTTCTACATAGTTATTTAATTTATCCAGGTCAGCAAATTGTTGGATATTATCAATATAATAATGATGATTTATATTTTTGTTTAGAATCTTTAGGTAATGAGATATGTACACCAATTAATAATTTATCATTACAATATTATGTTCCAATAACATTATATAATTCTCAACCCATTTCAACTCCCGAACCTTTCCAACAAGATATAGCAATATGCACTGAAAGAATTAATATTGGTAATAATTTTGCATATGTAAATAATATAATATTATTTAATCAAATTAACATCAAATGGACAAAATGTAATGTTCTTTAATCCAAATAACGGACAATAATTTTATTCATGGTATGAAGGTCAATTAGTAAATGGAAATACATATTGTGATGTATGGTGGGTAAATATTCCAAATGGAATACCTGCTAATGGTAATTTTGTAATTTGATATGGCGATTGGAAGTTATAATACAAACTGTTATTCTCAATATTATACATATGTTGGTGCACCTATACAAGTTTTAGGTACTTCTCAATATGATAATGGTAATTATGTAGTTAATTATTATCAGAACTTTGGAAATTTAAGTTCATTACCTCCAAATTGGGCATATGTGTGTGGTAATCAGTATAGTGTTTCTTTTTCTACAAATTATACAATTATTCCGCCTACTACTTCAATGGGTTTATAATGATTGGTATTACTACTATAGTAAACTTTACTATGCAAAATAATATTATTCAAATCTAAGTTTCTATTCCAACTACTAGTGGTACAATGTGGGACATTATAGATTTAGGAGTAGGTGGAACAAATCCACCAACTGGAAATACGTATTTCGGCAGTGGTGGAGGGATAATTTCTGGTGGTAATAGATATGGTGCCGCATTTTCATATAATAATATAGGAACCGCTGGTGAGTTTAAATTATTTGTAGGAACTTCTAATGTAGGAAGTACACCATATAGTTATGTTCCAACAATATATGAAATTGGATTTTCTAGTAGTTATACTTATTTCTTAGTAAATTATACTCAAATATTAAGTACTACAACAATACCTGGTTCATTTAGTTTACCAATAACAGTAGCGCAACAGCAATCAGGTAATAATATATACTTATATTGGGTTTTATTAAGATCATTGCCACCAAATGATGTAATGCCCTCAATTTCTATAGGATCTGAAAGTTCCTGGCC
>NZ_OV100765.1:275653-278139 GCF_920984865.1 Candidatus Nanopusillus massiliensis
ATTCTCTACAATCCTGGTATGGATAAGATATTATATAAAATCCTTTTGTAAAATAATCCTTTCTTTTATGCTAATCTTATCCTAATTATTTGTTCCCTAAATATTTTATTTAAGTAATTTAAACTA
This sequence comes from Candidatus Nanopusillus massiliensis, assembly GCF_920984865.1. Taxonomy (NCBI): domain Archaea; kingdom Nanobdellati; phylum Nanobdellota; class Candidatus Nanoarchaeia; order Nanoarchaeales; family Nanopusillaceae; genus Candidatus Nanopusillus; species Candidatus Nanopusillus massiliensis. The sequence continues at coordinate 275,780 of NZ_OV100765.1, forward strand.
TAATAAATTCCTACAACTTTATAAAAAGAATATAAATAATATCTATTGGAACTTCATTTTTATCTTCTGCAAAAGATCCAATAAGAATATTTAAATATTTCTTCTGTGCAAATTCTAAAAATCTTTTAGTTGTATAAAATTTTTCCTATATCATTAATTAAATTCTTTATTGAAAAAAGTATAGATAAATTGTTTTCTCTTTATTTTTTTAATATCTACATAATTTAATCCTCCAAAAAGGAATTTTTTATCAAATTTAATAGGATCAAATAAACCATTTAAAAAATATTTACTTGAAATCTTATCGTTATAATTTAAATCTCTTCCAATAACAAATACTAAATCATTATAATATTTATCAGAATAGAATAATTCATTTGCAATTCCTCAACTTTTTTAGGATCTTCATTATTTATTAATGCGCAATAAAATAAATTTAATTTTTTATAATATAAAATATTATTTAATTTAAAATATTTTAGATCATTTTTATCAAAAACTTCATAGCAAAAAACAATATTTTTTATCTTATTTTTATAATATTCACTTGCTAGCTCTTCTTCATTATCATTTGTTAAACAGAAATCATACATAAAAAATATTTATTCTTCAACCTTATTATACGTTTTCAACTTTCTCATATTCTTTCCAAAAATATTCTAGATCTTTACTTATCAATTGTGCAGGGCCCTGGTATCCGCAATCTAAGCATACCCAACTATTATCTTTTGCGAATAATGGTAGCATATTTGTTGAATGAAATCTTGGGCATATGTATGTTGCCATATTGTATTATGAAATTTTGGTAAATTTAAACTATTTTTAAATAATGTTGGTAACCAATAATCTAAAATAATATTGATTTATATCTACCTCTAGATTCTACAACTTTTAATCTATGAAAAATTTCATCATATTTTTCACTAAAGGATTCTCTATATCCTTCTAATATTAAAGAAAATTTATCATAAATTCTCCAATGATTAGGGTCAAATAATTCTTTAAATAAATGTATATCTACAGCATAATCTGCTATTCTATTAGAAAAGAAACTTAATCCAAAATCAATAAAATATATTTTTCCATTATTAAATTCATATTTCCAGTAGTTAAATCTCCATGTACAAGTTTTATTTTTATGAATTAATCCAATATATTTTCCAATATTATATAATATTTCTTCATAATTCAATTTTTCCAAATATTTTGCTAAATTATATCCTTCAATATATTCCATTACAATAATTCCATCTTCTTCATTTTAATAGAATAATCTTGGTACATTAATATAATTATATAATTTTTCTAATATTCTTGCCTCAATTCTAGTCCTATATTTTCTAAATTCTCTGATAAATTAATTCATTTCTATATTTTTTCTTATATCTATACTTTAATACTATTTTATTTTTATCATTTTCAATTTTAAATTCTTCAGAATCAATTTCTAATTTATTTAAAAAATTTTTATAGAATTCAAATATATATTTATCATTCTTTCTTTTATTACTTTCAATTAAATAATTTTTGCTTCTGCTCCATGTCCACTTACATTTATATTCCATTTTAAATATGTATTTACTGCTGTATATTTTTCAAATTCTTCTAAAAGTTCTTTTAATAAATCTAAATCAATATTTTTAACTTCTTTATTTCTATTTTTTTCATATATTCATAAACTTCTTTATAATAATTAAAAATTATGAGAGAAATTTTTCTTTTTCTCTTTAATTCCTCAAATTTATTTAATATATCTTCTGGACTATATACATTTATATTATTTTGTAATTAAATAATATTGAGAAATTGTAATAACTGAATGATATAAACTTTCAAATGCTTTTATTAACATTAGATTGACATAATTTATTCCTTCTTCAGCTCTTTTTTTCATTATTTCTAAATATTCAGGTGATGTTTTTATTACTCCATCTTCTAACATTTTTTTGAGAGAACCAAAGATTCCTGCAGGATCTATTATTGGCTCGCCTTTTCTTAATATATCCAAAAATAATGGATCCCCATTAAATATCATTTCCCAGAATGTTGATAATGTTAGTGTTGTTAAATGAATTTTTTTATATTTTTCATCTGCCAATAATTTGTTTAAATTATCAAAATAAAAAGGAACTGTTATATTTAGGTCTTGTGCATATATATCATCTACTATTATTAATAAATCAATATCTGATTTTTCATTTTCTTTATTTTCTGCATATGATCCAAATAAGACAATCGATTTTACTAATCCATCAACTTTTTCAATTAAATCTTTTGAAAAATTCAATATTATATCATTAGAACCTTATTATNNNTAAAGAATATTTATTCTTGTAATTTTTTAATATTTCTAGTATGTA
>NZ_OV100765.1:278146-283938 GCF_920984865.1 Candidatus Nanopusillus massiliensis
TATATATTAATATTTAGATATATTGTTGCAAGTCTATCAACACCAAGACCCCATGCCAAGACTGGATAATTTATATTAAATTGTTTTAGTAATTCTTCCCTAATACACCTGCACCTCCAACTTCAAGCCATCCTAATTTTGGATGCTCAGCATATACTTCAACAGAAGGTTCTGTAAATGGAAATATGCTGGATAGNATTTTATATTTTTTGCTTTTAAAACATTTACTACTAATTCTTTTAATATTCCAAATAAATCTAAAAATGTTAAATTATCATCTAAAACAATTCCTTCAAGTTGATTAATTCAATAAAATGCTTTGCATCAATTGTATCATATCTAAATACTTTTTCTATTAAAAAATATTTACCAGGTTTTTCTGCATTTAATAATGTTCTGTGCAGATATAGCAGTATCATGTGATATTAACATAGCTCTTTTTGAAATATTTTCATCAAATGTTTTAAAATATTTTAATTGTGTCTTTTTAACATTTTCAAATAAATCTTTTGGAAAATCTTCTATATATTGTATATTTTTAATATAAAATGCATCCATTATTGAAATATCTCCTGCAGGATGATCCTGTGGTATAAATAAACAATCTAAATCCCAGAAATGTGATATTATCATTAGTATATTTATCCATTTCTTTAAATCCCATTGATATTAATTCTTCTCTTATTTTATCTAAAAATTCTAAATATGGATTATATCTTCCAATATTTTCTTCTTCAATATTAATTCTTATATCATATGGCCTAAATTTTTTATTTTTATATATTTTTTTATCAATAACTTCCTTTGTATATTTTTCAATATATTCTTCAGGTTTATAATTTTTCAAAATTTCTTTTCCTTTTTCATTTTCTATTTCATAATAAATTGTTTCTTCCTTTTCTTCAATAATTCCTTTTCTTCCTTTAAATAATTTTATTGTATTTTCATTAATTTTTTCTAAATATTTTTCATATGTTTCTATTTCTTTAATATATATTACTTTTCCATTTTCGATCTTTATTGCACCATTTTTTCTTAAGAATCCTAAAGAAAAGGCTAATTCATCTTTATTAAAATGCTCATCCAATTCTTCTAGATTTATTTCTTTCCTTTCCTTTAATAAATTTAATAATCTTCTTTCAGGTAATCCTTCTTTTAAATATTTTTTTCCAAGTTCAGTTAATTCATATTTTTTTATTTTTTCTTCTCTTAATTCTATTAATCCTTTTTCTTTTAAAAATCCCAAAATCCGTAATACTTTATATTTTTCAATATTTAATTCATTTGAAATTTCATCTAAATTTTTCCAATTATCATTTAATATAGATAATACTTTATATTCAATTTCAGATATCATATTTAATGATATTTCATTAATTCCTTTATGCTTATTTCAAAACCAGTTAATGGATACTTTATATCTAATTTTTCTAATATAATTAGATCAATTTCTCCAATCCATCCAATATTTTCATTATTTACAAATATATATCCTTGTCTTCCATCTATTAAAAATTTATGATTTGAATTTCTTATATCAAAATCAATTTCTAATTCTTTAAATAATCTCTTTAATACCTTTAATGAATCATTCACAGAAACCTCATAATTAGAATAAATATCTAAAAACTCACAATCGTCAATTATTTTATTATTTTTAGTATATGAAACCCTATTTAATTCAAATATTTTTGCAGGGAATTTTAATTCATTATTTTCAGATAATAATTGTAAGAAAGAAGATAATAAATATACTCTAATTGAATTATAAGATGATGATGCAGGATTTATTAATTCAATAATCTCCTCTATCTTCATTTAATAAGCTATTTATATCCTTATTAGATAACTATTGGAGTATATATTTCTATGCATCCCATATTAACCATTATTTTTCTTATATTATTTATTATCTTTCTTTCTTTACTTAATTCTCCCTTTGTATATATTTTAATTTCTCTTGGTTTTAAATTATTATATCCATAAGAAATCAATATTTCTTCAATTATATCATATTCAGATAATATATCATCCCTATAATTTAGATATTCAATAATTAATTTATTATTTTCAATTTTTGCATTCATTCTTTTTCTATTTAAATATTCAACAATGTTTTTATCATCTAATTCTATTCCTAAATATTTTTTAATTTTATTTAAATCCATTTCTTTTTTAATAATTTTTAATTCTGGTGTTTTAATTTTTTTATCAGGATATATTACATTAATTGAATATATTTCTCCTCCAAAATCTTTTAATGCCAATACAATTACATATAATGCCAATAATATTTTTTCTAAATCTGTTCCGGAAACATCTATGAAAATATTTTTTGTATTAATATCTAGCTTAATATTTTATTTGAATTTATTATTGGAGGAAATGAAATAATATTATTATTTGAATCAATTAAAATTGGAGATTTATTATATTTATATTTCAATATTTGCATATTTTTTACCAGGTTCTGTATTTTCCAATATTTCTCTTAATGATAATTCTTTATCAAATCATTAAGGAATAAATTTTGTTTCTGGATCTGCTAATTTATAATAAACAGGAAATTCAATTAAATCAAAATTATGTGTCCCAATTGCAACTTTTTGTCTATTTCTTCCAAAAAAATGTGATATTTTTTCTTGTAATTGTATTAAATCTTTTAATCTATCTTCATTTAATTTTACATTTTTAACAATTGCACCAACAATATATGGTCTTACATTTGATATTTCTTTATCAACAATTAAAATATAGGGAGAATCTTTTATTTCAAATTTTGGAATTCCATTTTCAATATTTAATATTCCTTTTAATTCTCTTGCAATTCCAGTTAAACTATATAAATCAATTCTATTAAAATCTTTTACTTCAATTTTTGCATTATTTCCATTAATTTCATCTAATTCACATTTTATATTTAATAAATATTCACTTAATTCTTCTTCAGATAATTTTTTATTTAATAGTTTATATAATTCATTTAAAGAAACATCTAAAACAACCATTAAATCTCAATTCCTAATTTCTTTAAAATTTCTTGTTCTTTATTTTTATTCTTTATATCTTTTTTAGAAATTCCCCTATATCTTGCAAATGCAGGACAAATATATATTTTTATAGGACTGGATAAAATTAGCATGGGAATTTGTTCTGCAGAAACATCTGGTTTAAGTTTTGGTGATATTGTTCGTTTAATTGCCTTATCCAATCTCACCATTCTTCCACAATAATATCAAGGNNNNTATTCATACTTCTTATTCTAAATTGTTTTATATTATTTGATATTATCATATTTGCCATAAACGTATATTATTAGGATAATATTTATTAATCTTAAATATTTAAAAGGGTAAAACTTTATTAATTTACAATGGTATATCGGTCAGATGGGGTTTCCAGTTGATATAGATTTTTTAAGGAATAATATAGAATTACTATAAAGAAACATTTAGAAAAAGGGGCTTAGATGAAAATATTGTAGATAAAGTAATTGAGTTAGATAATAAGAGAAGGGAGTTACAAAGGGAGTTAGAAAAATCAAGACATAAGAAAAATTTATTATCAAAATTTTATGGATCAGTTATTCAATATTTAAATGGAAAAATAGATAGAAATACATTAATTAAAGCTGCAATAGATATAGTAAATGACTACATGAAGGAAATATTTCAGAAGAATTATTAAATAAATTAAAGGAAGATATAAAAGATTTAGATGAAGAAATAAAGAAAGAAGAAGAAGAATTTAAGAATGGTGAGAATAATTTAATAGACCTATTATGGAATTTTCCAAATCTATTATCAAATGAAGTTCCTGTTGGAGATGAAAGTAAAACATACACCAGTAAAATTCTGGGGAATTCCTAGAGTATTGATATAAATTTATTTAAAGAACAGACTGAAAGATTTGGATGGAGGATTGTTGAATTAAATGAAATATGAAATAATAAGGAATATGAAAAAAATATAAAAAATGAGAATTACTTGAAGAATTAAATAAAATATTAAATGATGAAGAAGATTTTAAAGAAATAAACTTTAATGATGTATTATCTTTTTTTAAATTAAATAATGACAAAATAGTAGTATATAAAAAGGTAAATGATGGAATTAAAGCATCAATATGATATATTAAAAGAATTTAATTTAGCAGATACAGATATTGCTGGAGAAGTTTCTGGTTCAAGATTTTACTTTGAATTTATTATATTATCTTTGTTAGATTTATCATNGAGTATAGAAGGTGTAAAATATATGATAAATAAAGGTTATACATTTACAATACCTCCTTATATGCTAAAAAAAGATATATTGGATGGAATAATAACATTGGATGATTTTGCAGATATGATGTATAANATTGATGGAGAAGATCTATATTTAATAGGGACTGCTGAGCATCCAATAACTGCATTATATTATAATAGAATTATTGAAGAAGATCAATTACCAATCAANATTGTTGGATGGAGTCCATGCTTTAGAAAGGAAGCTGGTGCACATGGTAAAGATACAAAGGGATTATTTAGTTATTGCATCAATTCCATAAAATTGAACAATATATATTTTGTAAACCAGAAGATATCTGAAAAATATCATAAAGAATTAATAAGAAAAGCAGAAGAATTTTTAGAGAAATTGAATATACCATATAGGACAGTTTTAATTGCATCAATGGTTATGGGAAAGAGAAATTATAAACAATATGATATTGAAGGATGGTTCCCAGGACAAAATAAATATAGGGAATTAGTATCTGGATCGAATGTAACAGATTGGCAGGCAAGGAGATCAAATATTAGATATAGAAAAAAGGATAATAGTTTAGATAACGTACATACATCAAATTGTACATTATCTCCAATACAAAGAAAATTAACATGTATAATAGAAAATAACTATCGATTATAAAAATAATAGAATATTAATACCCGCAAAATTAAGGCAATATATTGGAAAAGATTTTATAACAAAATAGTAGCGGAGGGGATTCGAACCCCTGATAAGAGGGTCTGCAGCCCTCCCCCTTAGGCCCCTCGGGCACCGCGGCATATTAAATTCTTAATATTCTCTTATTATAAAACTTCTTCTTTTCTATCATAATCATATAAAAAAGGAACTGCAGGTTCAATTTCTAAATTTAATATTTGTTCTTCATTTAAATTTTCAATATATGAAACAATTGACCTTAAACTATTTCCATGAGCAGAAATAAGAACATTTTTATTTAATTCTAAGTCTNCCTTTATTGCTCTTTCAAAAAATGGTATAGTTCTTTTTTGTGTATCTTCTAAACTTTCCCCATTTTGAGGTCTTACTTTTAAACTTCTTCTCCATAATCTTACTTGTTCTTTTCCATATATTTCTGCAACTTTATCATTATTTAATCCTTGTAAATCTCCATAATGTCTTTCATTTAAACTAATATCTTTTATTACTGGAATATTATATCCTAATATTTTTATAATAATTTCTAATGTTTCAATTGCTCTTGATAATATACTTGTATATGCAATATCAAATTTTATATTTAAACTTTTTAAAGTTTGTCCACCTTTAATAGCCTGTTCTCTTCCTTCATCTGTGATATGCAACATCAACCCATCCAGTAAATCTATTTTCTTTATTCCATAATGATTCGCCATGCCTTATTAAGCATAGTATGGGCATATTAGTTATTATCCCTTAAATACTTATATACCTGTTTTCCCAATAATGTTAATTTATAATATGTATGATGCAGTATAACCTGAGATTGTTTCTTTAATCTTGCTTTTGTTCTGTTAACAG
>NZ_OV100765.1:283943-287076 GCF_920984865.1 Candidatus Nanopusillus massiliensis
CTATGTACTTCTTCAATCAATCCAATCTCTTTTAATTCTTCTAACATTTTATTTACTTTATTAATATCAATTTTTGTATATTTTGATATGTTTTTTCCATTATCCAAATTCGCAATCTTTAAGTGATTTAGAACTTTAAAATAATCGGGATCATCTTTTAGCATTTTTGCTAATAATCTTATTTCTTCTGACATATGTTTAATAATTCTGAAAAATGTAGATGTTTTATGAATCCAAAAGATGATCATTAAAAGAAGCATTTTTATACATATTGTATAAGTAATGAGCATTATATAAAAAAAGGAGAAAGAGTGGGATTACTTATANTTTATGAATATATAGAGAAGAATGAAATGAATTTCCAAGAAATAAATGATGATGATTCTTGGAAGAATTAGACTATTTTTAAATAATATATATTTATTGATATCCAAACCAGAAGAAAATGAAAAATATTTAAAATATGCAGTATATACTCAAGAAAAGGCAGAAGAATTGGAAAAAATTGGTACAGAAAAAATAAAGAAAATTTATACATTTTTCAGATATAGATGATGAAGAAATAAAGAAATTAAATAATTTAAGAATAAATATAAGGATATTGGAAGATTTATTTTGGTTAATATGATAAGAATAAAGAAATACCAAATAATGGTTTAGATTTAGTTATACCGCATTTCCTAAATGTATCATAAAATATGTATTTTATTATATAGCAATTAAATATTATGATAAATTAAAACCAATTGAAAGANTGGATAATATAGAGGTAAAATATAATGAAGAAAAATATAAAGAATATTTAAATAGATATAAAAACAAAAGGCTTGATGAATATATATAAAAATTTTTTGAAAAATTGAATTATGAAATTTAGTATAATTACTTTGGGATGTAAATTAAATAAAGCTGAAGGAGAAATAATGAAAGATATACTAATTAAAAAAGGATATAAATATACAGAAAATCCTGATGAAAGTGAAATATTAATAATAAATACATGTACTGTTAAAGGACCAACAGAATCAAAAGCAATAAAATTGGTAAATAAATATAAGGATAAAAAATTAATCTTGGCAGGTTATTTAGTACAACATCAACCAGAATTATTTAATGGTTATACATTAATTGGTTTAGATCATATAGATGAAGTAGATAAAGTTTTGGAAGATTATTTAAATGGAAAAATAGATGTATTAATTGATAGAAAAAATACAAAAAAATTATTGCCTTCTGTGGATCAATATCCAATAAAGATAATAATATTGCAAGAAGGATGTTTATGGAATTGTTTATATTGTGCTACAAAATTGGCAGGGGTAATGCAAAATCATATCCTCCAGAATATATTTATAAAGAATATAAGGATGTCAGAAATTAAATGGATTAAGATTATATATTTTACAGGAACAGATTTAGCAACTTATGGATATGATTTAAATATTGATTTAGCAGATTAATTATTTGGATTAAAAGATATTAAGGGTAGAATATTATATAAGGGTTGGAATGGCAAATCCTGGAATTTTAAATAAATTTATTGATAAATTATTAGATTCTTATAGATAATGAAAATATATTCAAGTTCTTTCATATACCAGTTCAATCAGGAACAAATAATGTATTAAAAACAATAGGGGAGGAGATTAGTATTGAAAGACTTCTATGAATTAATTGAAAAAATAAGGAAAAGAAATTATGAAGGAACAATTGCAACAGATATAATTTTTGGATATCCTACAGAAACTGAAGAAGATTTTAGAAAAACATTGGAATTAGTTGAAAATGTAAAATTTGAGATAATAAATATATCAAAATATTGGCCAAGACCAAAAACATTATCATATAAATTATATAAACAACTACCTGGTCATATTGTAAAGGAAAGATCTAGAAAACTAAAAATTATATTTAAAAAATATTCATATGAAAGAAATAAACAATGGTTAAATTGGAAAGGATATGCAATTGTAAATCAAAAGGAAAATATGAAAATACATGGAAATTGCAGAAATTATGCATATAAACAAATTATAGTAAAATCTGATAAAAATATTTTGGGAAAAACAATAAAAGTAAAAATTAATAATATCAGCACCAATCGATTTAAGAGATGAATTATTAGAAATAAAGGAAGAAAATTTATTGGAAAAAAGATTATATTGAAATATACCACCGATTTGGTAAAATATTATTTTAAATATGCTATAGTGTATTAAAAAATAATGGTAGACCTAAATATTTTAATAGGTGGTCAGGCTGGTCAAGGAATAGATTTTGCTGCAGATATAATATCAAGAGTATTCATTAAATTGGGATATAATGTATTTAATTNTAGATGGTATATGAGTTTAATTAGAGGGGGACATAATTATAATATTGTTAGTATATCTAGAGAAAATAGATATGCTCACCTATTTTGAAGATTTTGCTTATATAATTGCATTTGATCAAAATACGGTAAATTTACATAGTATATAAAATTAAAGGAAAATGGATTAATAATTGGACCAAAAAATGTTTATATAATAAAAAAGTTGATATAGATTTAGATTATTATTATAAAAAATATAATGTTAATAAAAAATATGAAAATACAATTGTTCTACTAGCGTTTCTTAAGATATTTAAATATTGATAAAGAAACAGTTAAAGATGTATTTGAAAAAAGAATAGGCGATCCTGAAGAATTAAAATTAATTGACATTATTTATAATGATTTAAATATTAGTAGTAAAGAAAGTATAGAAAAGGGAGTTTATAAGAAACAATTTTATTTATCTGGTTCTGAAGGAATTGCATTAGGAGCAATTGCTGCAGGTTTGGATATATATATTGCATATCCAATGACTCCTGCGTCTCCCGTTTTGCATATTTTAGCATCTCTAAGGGATAAATATAATATTGATAGCAATATCAACCTGATAATGAAATTGGTGTAATTAATATTGCTTTAGGTGCATCTTTTGCGGTGCAAAGGTAATGATTGGTCTTCTGGAGGTGGTAATAGATTTAATGGCAGAGGCAATTAGTTTAGCAGGTATGGCAGAAATTCCTCTTAGTAATTTATTGGGCTCAAAGATATGGACCTTCAACAGGTATGGCAACACATGACAGATCAATCAGATCTATT
>NZ_OV100765.1:287081-296288 GCF_920984865.1 Candidatus Nanopusillus massiliensis
CATTGAATATTGGTCATGGAGAATTTCCTAGAGTCGTTATTGCACCTGGAGATCCTGCAGAAGCTTTTGAAAGAACAATTGAAGCATTTCATATTGCATATAAATTTATTAAATCTGTAATATTATTATCCAGATTTATTTTTAGGTGAATCAAAGATGAATTTCGATTATATATATGTACCAAATATAGAAATATCGAGATATATAGATTTGGAGCCTCCAAAGAATTATCAAAATTATAAAATAAATGATCAAGGATATCAATTAAGGGCAATACCTGGTTTTGATGCAATTGTAAAAGCTTCATCTTATGAGCATGATGAATCAGGTATAGAAACAGAAAATCATGAAATGGGACAAAAAATGAGTGAAAAAAGGATGAGGAAATTGAATCTTGGAAAAGGAATTAAAAGAATTTGAACCAGATCAAATATATGGAGAAGGAAACAAGTAATTGTTTCTTGGGGTTCTAATAAGATGCCAATATTAGAAGCATTAAAATATTTAAAAGGTTGGAAATATTTGCATATATCTTATTTATCTCCATTTCCAAAAGAAATTAAATTTTAATAGAAGAATCTAAAGAAATAGTATCAATTGAACAGAAGTTAACTGGACAATTATCAAAATTAATAAAACAAGAATTAGGAATTGAAATTGAAAATAAATTATTAAAGCTTCTGGAGAACCATTTTCTGTTAAGGAAATACTAATTATATAAAAAATCTATAATTACTTTTTATTTAAAGCTTTTTTATCTTTTTCCCATTCTTCAATATCTCCATCAATAATATGAAAAATTGGATTTGGTTCTATTATTTTTTCATCTTTTATTTCTTCATATTTTTCTTTATCTCTTATTTTAAGTTTTTCAAGTAAATGTTGAAATTCAAAATTTATTTGACCAAGTGTTAGTGGCATTTTTAATTTTAAATCAGACTTTATTATTTTATCTTTATTAAAATTGTATCCTCTTCTTTTTCCTTCTAAATAAACATAATATAAATTGTCCTATATATAATATTTGATCATTTGTTTTCTTGAATATAATTAATTGAGGATGATTTTTATATCCTTTTGTTTTTCCTAATGATGCTTATTGGGCTAATAAGCCTTCTCTCAATAAACCTAAAAGACCAAGTTTATCTAAATATTTTGAATGTAATGACCAAAGTCTCATTAAATTATAATTAGGCAGTGAGCTTTTTTATATAGAAATTAGGCTTCATTGATAGTTATTATATTCTATTAAAGCATTAGGAATATTTATAAAACTTATATGAAGAAGTCTATTTATTTAATAATTATAAAAATAATTACCTTTTTTAAAGCTTTACTAAAAATATATTATATGAAAAAGCCTATGACTTTAGAAGATATTATTTTTTAGTAGATTAGAAAATATAAAAAGTATTAGAAAAATTAAAGATAAATTGAAAGAATCTAAAGAATATCTAGATGATAAATTGAAAGAATATGGGCCAGTAATAGCAGGTTATGCATTATCATTATCTCCTTATACAAGAGCTTCACTTTCAGTAGGATCATATTTAGAAGGAAGACTTGGTGGTCGTAGAGGTATAGCTGCAAAATATGCATCAATAGCAATTGGTGTTGCTGTTACTGCTGCTGATATAGGTGCATTATTTGGAATTCAGGCATTACCTTCACATAATGAACATATACAATATTTAGGATCTCAAAATGGTTATGAAGCATTTGTACCAAACGGTCAAACAGTAAATTATAATGGACAGACAGATCCTACAGGTAATTTAATATTAAACAATGGAACTACAGTACATGACGTAATATGGAATGGCCAGTATGCAAGTACAATAATTAATAATCATAATCAAATAGTTCAATTGAGTAGTCAATTTGTTGGGCAGACTGATCCAATAAATCATCAACCATATGACCCCTTAAAGGATTTATATGTAATTAAGGGCCAGGTGCCAGTTGAGCAGGCGACAATAAATGGAAGACATATTATGTGATAGAGGCAAATAAAATAGATCCAGCAGACATTGCAGGATTCTATACATATGATAAATGGGTATCCAACTTCGTAGCAGCAATGAATACACCAGGAACATACGCAGCAGTAATACCAGGAAATTCTCCTATACTTCCAATGGACAAACACAACAGGAACAGTAGCATACCAAACAATGGTATATGGACACTATGGCAATTTGCCGGAGGAGTTGTATTAATCTTACCAAATAAAACCATAATTCCATACGGTACCCCTGCTAGACCTGCTGGTTCAGCTATTTCTTTTGATTCCCCATCTCAGGTATATTCTTCTTCTACCTAATTTTTTAGCAATTTTTAAGATACGCTTATTATATAAGGTACTCCATAGGTTGCTATTATCCAATTTAGATACATAAATCCCGATCCCCCTCCAGAACCTGTTGAAATAAATAAATAAGGTATCCCAACATAATTGTTAAGGTTATCTACCAAATGTCTTACTCTAAATCTCTCTCCATTATTATATTCTTCAAAGGATCCAAATGTTCCAGGTCCGAAGTTTCCATTTGTATCGTTAGGACTAAAATAATAATAATTAATCAAAGTCCTTTGATAATTTACAGGTTGATTAAACGCCGTATTATATGCATTTATGTATGATTGTACAAATATTGGTTCTCCCGTTATTGTACTATATTTCCAGGAGGTGCTGGTGGTATTGCAAGTGCCTTATGACTACAACCCCATCCACAACTCCAACTATATGGTTCTGAAGCAAGAGAATAATTGAAAGTGTTCAATATCATTAAGAAAAATATATTCATATTACTATTTTCATTATTATTTTCTGGCTGGAACCAATTATACATCCAAAACACTCCATATTCAGAATAATGATTATTATTTTGCTGATCTGGAGGTATAAAGGCAAAATAATTTGATCCTCCATTTTGTCCGTATATCTTTCCATTATTATCTTCTAAGAAATAATAATTGAGATTCCAACCAAAAGAAGAAGGATTCCAACTAAAATACCATCCAGATCCTGAATAATAATAATCATAATATCCACTTGGATTTAGATTATTTGTATATTGAGTAGTTAAGAAATATCCTAATCCTAATGTATCACTATATTGCAATATTCCAACATAATATCCTGAAGAATAGCCTGGACCTGGACCACCAAATGCCCATGCATATTCATACATAAATATTGGGAAATTAAGTGGTAAATATGTATGACCTCCAACATTTATGCCTATATTTTGATTTCCTACAGGAGCACATCCTCTAAGACCATGTATACAGTTCGTTGTTGAATCTTTATAATTATAATCATTTACTGTATCAGCTTGGAATTGATTATTATAACTAACATATGATAATACTACAGCAGTTAAAACATATGGAGTTGTAACAGTACCCGGAGTATCTTCCCATGGTATTCCAGAAAAATATGCAAATGTTTGTAATCCCAATCCATTTTGTGATTGAGATAATTGATTAAAAGTCTTTTGTAAAACATTTGATGTAATTAATGCATAAGATCCCTGATTTGTCCCATTATCCATCATTAGTCCTTCGAAATATTCATTTGATATAATTTGTGGAATAATATTTGTTCCATTTACATAAATACTTATATTATTATACGTAGGTAATACATCACTAGATTGATTATTGATAAAACATGCTGTGTATCCATTATTACAGGATATTTCTTTTTCTTCTATATTTCCATTATATGGATAAAAGTTAACATATATTGGAAATACATTCAATCCATTATCATAAATAGTTGCATTAGAAGCATTATTTGGATCTAATGCATCAGGATCACCACCAATTGTACCATTTAAATAGATAAAAGACCTCCATCTACTAAATCCAACAAATATTGATATAATATTACAACCAAAATTACTATTATATAATGAAGGAATATTTAATAGATTAATAAAGAAATAATAATTTCCCTCACTATCTTGACCAGCATACCATGAAGGTAATGCATAATATTTACCATCATAATTAACTAAAAATACAACAATTACTCCCAAAATATGGATATGCTTGAATATAATCACTATAAAGGAGGACCAATTGTAACTAATATATTTTGGAAATCTTCCATAGAATATCCTCAATTATTTGATAAAGGTGTAGCTAAATATGTTCCATTAACTATTTCTATATTATTTACTATATAATCATAATATTGAGTATTTGGATCAGAAGTGCCTAATAAAGATATTGCTGGAATTAAATCTGATATATTCAGGTTCACTTAAATAGTAATATTGTATACTTTGACTATTTCCTGACACTGGTTCACATAATATACAAAAATATGCAAAACTACCTGCCTGATATTCTAAAACATTATTTCCAACAATTTTACATTCATACTGTATTTTCATTATATGTATATCATAGACATCATTTCCTTCAAAAGTATTATTTGATAGATTAATTATAGATTCAATTCAACATCCAATGAATTTATATCAAATGATGTTGAATTAGTATTTGTTATATTTGGAGGATTTATTTGTAATAAACTACCACTACTACTACTACTATAAGTATTTGTAATATTATAAAATATACTCCAATTACTTAGATTTTCAATAAATGATGGAACATAATATATATCAAATCAATTTGTATAATATATATTTACNATACTTTTTAATGTATGGTATTCTGATTACTGTTTTGATTATTTTGATTTTTCTGATTCAGTATTGAAATAGAGTATTGTGANNGATTATTAATATGGTAGAATTTAAATAATGAAGTTAAAACAAATATAACTCCTGCAAGAACTATAATAAATATTGGAAGATAATATCCTATAAACATCATAATATCATCAAAAATTTTTCCCCTCATTTTTATTTATAATACCTATTTAAATATAGGATTTATAGATTTTATAAAACTTTATAAGATAGGTTATAAGATGGAATTAAAAGAAATAATTGGTTGGATTGGAATGTTATTAGCAGCTTTTTGGGCTGGAGTACATATGTTAGTAGCAGGAGCAGTAACAGTAAATGTATCTTTAATATTTGGAGCATTTGTAGGAATGTTTGTAGCATTATCTATAATATCTGGATTAGTATTCTTATTAAATTGGAAGAAATATTATTTACCAAACATTATGTTTTGGTTAATAATGCTATTAGCACTGTTTGTAGGATATGTTCAATATATTAGAGGAGGTAAAATAAATGCTTTATTTACAAATGTATTAGCTGAGATAGCGTTGATAATAGATATAGTAGAAATATTATTGGCACTTACTATCTGGAAAATTGATAAGGAATGATTTTTTAATACCTTTTATTCCGGAGTTTATATTTATTTTTCATATTCCTTTTATTTGATTTATAAAAGTTAATTTACAACTATATTGTTATGGTTGATAATGTTTCTACANAACAGGATGAAAAAATAGATATAGACTTGAAAAGTATACCATTAAATCCATTAGGAAAGAATGATATAAAAAAATTAGAAACATTACTATTATAGGTACTCTATAGAGACCAGAAATATTAAAATTAATAAAAGATCCTAATGAAAGATCTACATGGATTGATAGTTTGGCAATTGCAGCAGCAGCTTATGCAAGATATAAAGCAGCAATGCCAATAAGCTTTAATTGCAGATGAATTGGGTAGATCTGAAGAAACTATAAGAAATCATATAAGTGGAAAAACAAAGGCAGGTGCTCTTGTAATAGAAACATATGAAAAAATAAAATCTGATCAATTAAATTGTAATTCTATCATTTGGAAGTTCTAATAAAGAATTGGATGATACTAAAATATCAGGTAAAAAATCTTAAGGAAGAAATAGAAAAATTAAAAGCTGAAAGAGATGAATTAAAAAATATTATAAATAATAAAGATGAAACAATTAAAAATTTACAAATAGAAATTGGTAAAATAAAATCTGACTTAGATAAAATTAATAAAGAAAAAGAAGAAATAATCAATAAATATAAATCATTGCAAAATAAATTATTGGAAATTAAAAAAATATTAGAAAATATATAATAAGTTCTTTTTAAAAATTATACAACTAATAATATTAAAGCAATAAACATTAATATACTGGCAATAGCTTTTTGGATTGTTAAATCTTCATTGTAATATTATAATACTTAATAAAACAACAAATAAAAAGCTAGATCTATCTATTATACTAACATTACTAGCTTCTCCAATTTTTAATGCATAAAAGAAGGCTATCCAAGAAAGAGCACCAAATATAGCACTCAATATTACAAATATATAATCTTTGTTAGATAAATTAAATAAATTGTTTATATTTCCAATTTCTAAAATAAATATAATAAATATAATAATTGCCATAATAATTGATCTTAAGGCTGTTACTGTAATAGAATTTATTTCTTGTAATCCAATTTTAGCAAATATAGTAGAAAAAGCTGCAAATATTGCTCCTAATAATGCATATATAAACCAGGTTGGTATTGAAACCATATTCTATTTAAATCTTTAGAAATTTAAAAATAAGTTCTNNNTAAAAATAGTTAATAAATGCTGAATGTACGCTTCTTAATAATTTTATTAATAATAATTTTGCATTGTAGATTTGTTATCTTATTGATAAAAATTAAGTAGTAAAGGTCAGATAAAACTCTTATCTAGGGTCCTAGTATTAGAAGTATAACTTCTAATGATTTATAAATATATTAGAAGTATCAATTCTAACATCAATGATGGATTACTATACTAGATTACACATTATTTAAAGAAAAACAAATAAATTGAAGAAAAGAAAGAAATTTTTGATATTAGAGTCCATATTTGGCAAAATCTTTAAGTTTATGGACTAATACAGAATATTTAAAAAGTGCATTGTATGAATGGATTCTCCAATCGCATTTAAAAAGGAGATTTGGATAAGTATATTATTATAGAAATAGTTATGAGATAGATGTTATTTCGGGTAATTTAAAAATAGAAATTAAATCTAAAAGAGCTCTAAAAATTATCCGAGAGATATAATACATTTTAGATGAAAGTAATTTACCGATATTTTTAGCTATTATATATTCATTATTAATATGATTAATTATGAACATATATTAAATTTGTTGGACGATTTTTAAATTTTGAAATAATAAAAATTTATAAACTTTTGCTACTATCATATAGTAATGTCAGAAGACGGATATAATTTAGACAACATTATAAAAAGTAGTTTTGAGGAAGCTATAGAATATTTCAATAAGAATGGTATAAAAATTGAAGGATTAAGATTAAGAATAGTAAAATCACTATGGTGATTTTATGATATATTCATATTATTGTTTGTATATCAAGGAAATCTAGGGATTTATTTTCCCAGTAAAAAAATTTTTATTATAAAAAAACCATTAGAAAAAACAGCAAATAAAATATGAGATTGTGCTAAGTAATAAGAATATAAAAGATTCTTCTATTATTAGTATAAAATTATCGAAAAATAGTATAATAACATATCCATTTTATTTAGATATGAAAAATATAAAAAATAACATAATGAAGACTGGTANAGATATTATAATAGATGATGAAATTGGACATGCCGTAATTCGTTCAATAGGTAGTAAGTGTGAACTTGATAGCTTCAGCATTTGAGTATCTAGTATATTTTTATAAAAATGAATTCTACAATTATTCCGAAGTATATAAAATTATAGAAGAAAATATAAAAGTATGTAAAACATACATAGAAGAAAACAAGAGATTAAATATATATGAACTTGGAAGATGCTATGGAAATATTATTATACATAAAAACAAACAATTAACAAATATAAATACAAAGGATATAATAGAAGAAATTAAAAATTTGTCTGAAAAAGATATCATAAATACAATAAAAAATTTATAATAAAGTAAAATGTTTTATTGAAAATTTAACGATATATAATATATATATTATTTAGGTTATCTACTCAAATGTCGGATAACTAACGTTATACGACACTTTTGCATATTTATTTTGAAATTAATAAAAAATTATATAGAGTAACCTAGCTAATTTATGATAAAGAATATATTTGATCAATTACTTTGCTAACTTCTTCAAGATCTTTTATACTATCTATTGATTTCCAATAAATATCTTTATAAATAACACCCTTTATTTTTCTTTCTTTAGCGAGATCTGGAAAAGTATGTACTTCAATATCACCTTTATCTGGTAAATAATTATATATTACTTTATTAAAAACATAAATTCCCGCATTAATTAAATAATCAAATAATGGCTTTTCTTTAAATTCTGTTATATAATTTTCTTTATCAATTTGAGGTTATTTCATATGGACTTCTCATTTGTACTAAAGCACTTGATGCAATAACATCTTTATTTATATTTTCTATTAAAAGTTTTAGTGAAAGATTTGTAATTATATCTCCATTTAATACAATAAATATATCTTCATCAATATAACTAATAGCTTTTTTAATAGCTCCTCCAGTTCCCTAATGTTCTTCTTCAACACTATAATATATTTTTACTCCAAATTTAGAACCATCACCTATAGTTTCAAATATCTTAGATTTTAAATATCCTACAGCTAAAACAATTTCTTTTATATTTTGTTTAATTAACCATTATATTTGCCATTGTAAAATTGAGTTTATCTTTTATTTCTATCAATGGTTTTGGTTTTTCTAAAGTTAATGGAATTAATCTTTTACCATATCCACCTGCAAGTATTATTGCTTTTACCATAAATAAGCAATAGTTTATAATAACTTAAGTGTTTATCAGAGCTTTTGCATATAGTGACAACTTATTTAATAAAATGTTATATTTGTTAAGAGATTATTAAAAATAATTTTTACATAAATTATTTAGAAAATTATTCAAAAATTATTTTAGAAATATATACATAGATTTAAATATCAAAATGTCTAAAAATTTATAAAACTTTTTTATCTTCAATAGTTAATGAAAATTGCTTTATATGGTATATCACATTTATCTGATAATAGAGGCTATGAAAAATGGATAATAAAAGTTGCATCTTATTTATCTAAAAAGTATGATGTTAGAGTTATAACTAATAATGCTAATAAAAAATATGATTTAAATCAATTTAAATTTTGAATATATAGTAATTGAGCATAAGAAAAGATTTGGTTTATTGCATNATATAAGTGAAATAAAAAATTATCTAAAAGATAC